>JBJOOG010000137.1:0-4730 GCA_046051465.1 Bacteroidota bacterium
GAATACCGTTGTATCGAGTTGGTAAAACTTGGTAAAGCGTAACCAAAAAAACAATCATCAATCCTAAAATATCCGGTGTGAAACCTTCACACCGGACATTTTTAATACAAAGATTATGAGATATTCACAAGATGTTATCAAAGTAGTTTTGCCGGCTGGTCAAACAACAGTTGAACAAACACAAACCCTTCGTCCTGGGCAAATTATTCGTGTAGCGAAATATGTGCCTTCTACTGGAGATGATGCAGGATTTACGGCACAAGTTGGTACCAACTCCGAGCCTGATTATTGTAAAATGCAACCAATTGAATCCTATCGCGATCGTGATAGTGATTATATCAATGGTAAAATGCCTTTTGAAATTCAAGGAGGGCAAAACGTAACTGTAAAATTACAAGCTGCTGCAGCAAAAGGAAGTAGTACTACGGTATACTTTGTTTTTGTTTATGCAAGCTAATCAAATCGTATTTGAATGAAAACTGTACTAAGAAGATCAATTGTATTAAATAACTGTGAATTACTGCTTTGTAATATTACTGCGGTTTCAATAGCCAATTATGGTGCTAATGAAGTTATTTTTTCTATTGATGGTATTGCATCGGTATTACCTCCATGGGATGCCACAAATAAAGTTCCTACGTTCACGTATGGGGTTGCTCCAGGTACAGGTTTTTTTGATTTCAAAGCCGATTTTGATTTTAACGGTTTAGACTCAACAGTAATTGTTGATTTTACACAAATTAAAGATCAATAAAATGGGGAAACAGGAAATTATCGCCAGTATCATTAATTCGCTTAAAACTGATCCGTTTTATGCGGTTTCGTTGTATAACGAAAGTGAATTAGGCCGCCAACAAATTGGTGTCAATTTAACGCGCCAGTTTATGGAATCGAATGCCGGTTCTGTGGAGGAGTATTTTAATCGAGTTTTTGAAAGTGGTGTAAAAAAATTGGGTATTCAAGTTCGTCGCCAAAACGGCAGAAACCCAAGTAAAGGTATTACCAATTATAAACCAATTGGGGATTACCAAGTGTTAGAATTATCGGCAAATAAAATGGAGGTTCAACAACCGGTCCAACCAAAAGTTGAAACGCCTTTTACACAAGAAGTACAACCTGTGTTACCAGTAATTCACCATGCGCAAGTAATGCCATCTTACGGTATGCGAACTCCAAATATGGGGCTATCAATGCCGGAGGTAATCAACCTACACGTTGACAAGCACGAACGCCAACGATTGGAGCGTGAAATTGCCGAATTAAGACCAAAATACGAGGCACTTCAAGACAAAGTAAAAGATTACGAGCGTAGAGAGCGCGACTGGACGGATAAGAAAGCAAGTGCAGAATCCAATGCATCCATGTTAGGTATGATCATGGAAAACATTGATAAGGTACCCGCACTTATTTCGGCTTTAAAACCGGGTAGTGTACCATCAGTTCCATCGGGTGGTTTATCGATGCCAGCAAACGCAACACAAGAACAACAAAACTTGTGTAATTGGATTTTAGATAACGATCCATCCTATGCAAATTGGATTTTGAATATTCTATCAAAATCCGAAAATCAAGAGTTTGTAAATGAACTCGAGGAATTAATCAAAAAACACAGTGCATAATGAAAGTAGAAATTGAAATATCAGGTACTTCAATTGAAGCAAATGCAAAAAAACAATCACTAGAACAATTGGCAAAATTGAATAGTCAAACGCTATCAAAATTAGCCGAATTGTCTACAAATGCAAAGGCTGTAAAAGCAATTGAAAATCCACCTTTAGCAATGAAATTGGCTTTAGGTATTAAGTAAAAAAACAAATGAGTAACCTAGTCAAACATAAATCTATCCGTAAACCCCAAAGTGCACCACCTGTTTCCCGCGCTAAGGGGTTAAACGGTTTAGTGCCTGGTACCGAGGAATCCGTTCGTATCGTTGGAGGTGGTGTTGACCTAGGAATATGGCTTATCAAATTCTTAATCATTGGTGGTGTAGCGTGGTTTGTGTACAACAAATTCACAAATCGTTTCATCGCAATGAAAGAGGAATCGAAATACCCTCCGGCAAATGTAACCAAAGCACAAGCCCAAGCGAGAGCCGATGCAATTGCATCTTCAATAGGTTGGTTTTCCAATTCATTTGATCAGGCCGTGAGTAGTTTGTCGGGATTGAATTACAACGGTTTTGTTCGCGTGTTCAATGCCTTTGGAACGAAAAGAGGTACATTGTTTGGTGGTGAAAAAAACCTAATCGAATGGTTGAAAGATCAGTTTTCTGAAGAAGAAGTGCAGCAGCTTTCATTTTTGACAAATGGCGTTTTCTTCAAAAACCAATTAGCAACCACCTTGCCAACAAAAATCGATGATTTGGATAATGCATTTTTCCAAATGAATGATTTAGAAAAACAACAACTGTATATAATTCTAAGATATTATGACCATTTCACCACAAAATAAAAAAATCCTTATCGGTGTAGGTGTAGTTGCTGTTGTTGGAGTAGGTTATTATTTAGCCACAAAAAACAATACAACTGGAGGCAGTTCATGGGATGGTGCAACCGATCCAACCGGTAACGGTAGTGTGACAACTCCGGGTGCCGTAGCTTTTAATGCTTCAAAAGTAGCTTTCGACTTATGGGAGGAATTAAAACCTACGGGTTTTGCCTCTATTATTTCGGGTAATGGCGACGAGCGCGATAACATTTTTAGAATTCTTGCTAAAGTATCACAAACTCAATTTGGGCAAGTGGTAAAAGCATTTGGCAAAAAAGGGTACAATGATTTTTGGGGTGGAACTTCATTTGCAATTTGGAGTGACATTACCTATTTCGGATTGCCTTACATTTTGAAAAAAGAACTCACGGCTGCCGATTACAATGTATTAAAACAAAAATACCCACAGTACTTATGATTTTAGACGGTTATATATGGGATATGGATCAACGAACGGTTTCGGATGCCAATATTAAAAATTTGAGCACCGGAATAACTGTTCAATCCGATGCAGATGGTTATTTCAGCATTAATGCAAATTCGGGGGATCAACTACAATTTAGTCACGCGGCGTATAGTGCAGTAACTATGTTGGCCAAAGACTTCAAAAGCTATGTAGAATTACCCTATATGACACTTGACGAAGTTACGCCTGATTCAAATAATACACCCATTAAAAGCGGTGGTAATTCATCGGTTTGGGGTTGGGTAATTGGAATTGGTGTTGCCTTTGGAATTTACAAAGCGGTAACGCACAAACCTGTTAAAAAAGTAAAAGTATAATGGCAGATTTTCAAAAATACGTACCGATTTTAAAACAAGTCGAAGGTGGTTATCAAAACCTTGAGGGAGATAAAGGAAACTTAAATTCACTTGGCCAACGTGTGGGTACCAATTTTGGTATTTCAGCACGTTTTTACGAAGGTATTATTGGCCGACCTCCAACAATTGCCGATATGAAAGCCATCACATTTACTCAAGCATTGGCTATTTACAAAAAATGGTTTTGGGATGATGTACACGGCGACCAATTAAATTCACAAGCTGTAGCCAATTTAGTAGCCGATCATGCCATTAATGGTGGTGAAGGTTCAATTGGCAAAATCGTACAACGTATTTTGGTTAATCAATTTGGCAAGAAATTAAAAATTGATGGCGATATCGGACCAACTACAGCCGCTACTATGAACTCGGTAGATCAGCAAAAACTGTTTAATGCAATTAAGCAAGGTAGAATTGACTTTTACGAAAATATTGGAGGTGAATTTTTAGACACTTGGTTAGACCGATTGAACAATTTTACCTATTTCGTTACTGAAAAAAAAAAGCAATAGCCGGTACCCTTTTGTTAATTACTGCGATTGCCCTAGTTGCAGTTGCTTATAAGAATAAATCGAAAAAAAAGAAATAAATGTTTAGTCAAGGAATAGGTTTTCAGAGCGTTTATACCACACCTGGAGGCGGTGGAAATCCAACCTTGCAAGACGTTACAACCAACGGTAATGAAACTAGCAATAGTATCATTCTCGTTGATGAGTTTGGAAATAAAATTCGCATAAATGCCAATGAGGATTCTTTTTTAGTTAATAAAATTGTAGGCGATGAAGAAACGCCTATTATTAACATTAATTCGAAAGGTGTAACCCTTCAGGAGGCACTTGATACTTTTCAATTATACAAAGAAAATTCAGGAAGTGCACTGTATAAATTCCCAAACAACACGGTCTTTGAATTAGTGGCTAGTCGTGAATGGACTACTTTACAATTAGCGAACAAAGCCGATTTAGTTGGTGGAAAAATTCCAGCGGCACAAATTCCTAGCGGATTTGATGAAATCCTTGAATATGCTACGTTTACTGCATTTCCTGTTGTTGGCCAATCAAACATATATTATGTTGCCTTAGATACCAACAAAACATTTCGTTGGGCTGGCAGTACTTATGTAGTAATGAATGAAGGTATTGCCCTTGGTGAAACTTCATCAACGGCTTATCGTGGTGATCGCGGTAAAACGGCTTATGATCATTCGCAAACATCGGGTAATCCACATGGAACTACTGCGGCGCAAGTTGGGGCATATACGCAATCACAAGTTGATATTTTATTATTATCAAAACAAAACACTATTAATTATACTCCCTACAATTCATCAAATATTGTAGTAAAATCATTGACCAACACATTTACAACAACTTCTACAACTTCTGCTGATTGTAATTTATCATTCTCTATTGCAGCTAATG
>JBJOOG010000138.1:0-21358 GCA_046051465.1 Bacteroidota bacterium
CCGATTTGGGTGGTGTAATTATGGGTTATGAGGCCTTTAAGAAAACCAAACAGTATAAATCCAAGCAGCTTATTTCGGGTTTAAATCCAAATCAGCGGTATTTCTTGGCTTATGCTTATGCCTGGATGGTGAATATTAAAAAAGAGGCCTTGGCTCAGCAAATTATGGTTGATGTGCATGCGCCAGCTAAATTCCGAATAAATGGTCCACTTAGCAATATGCCCGAGTTTTACAAAACCTTTGGCATCAAACCGGGTGACCCCATGTATCAACCCGACAGCAGTAGAGTGGTTATTTGGTAAACACAAAAGGCTTTTTATCTGGTATAGAAAGCCTTTTTTAGTATTAGGTCTTGTATATTTGCCCCACTAAATTTCGTTTGTTTTGTCTACCATCAATAAGTTGAAATTATTTAACGACCCGATTTACGGATTCATTTCTGTGCCCAGCCCTTTGCTGTTTGATTTGATTCAACATCCGTATTTTCAACGCTTGCGTCGCATCTCGCAAATGGGATTGTCTTATTTGGTCTATCCAGGTGCACACCACACGCGATTTCACCACGCTATTGGCTGTTTGCACTTGATGCAAAAAGCGGTCGAGGTTTTGCGATTTAAAGGTGTAATCATTTCAAAAGACGAAGAAAACGCCTTGTATATTGCTATTTTGTTGCACGATATTGGCCACGGACCTTTTTCGCACGCCTTAGAACATTCTATTGTTGAAGAGGTAAACCACGAAGCCATTTCGCTTTTGTTTATGGAGCGATTGAATGCGCTTTTTGAAGGTCAATTGAGTTTGGCAATTGAAGTTTTTAAAGGCAATTATCCACGTAAATTTTTGCATCAACTCATTTCGAGTCAGTTGGATATGGACCGCATGGACTACCTAAATCGCGACAGTTTTTATTCAGGTGTGGCTGAGGGAACCATCAGCTCTGACCGCTTGATTCAGATGATGCACGTGGTTGATGATGCCCTGGTACTTGAAGAAAAAGGCATTTACTCGATTGAGAAATTTTTAATGGCACGTCGCTTAATGTATTGGCAAGCCTATTTGCATAAAACCAGTTTGGTGGCTGAGTTGATGCTCACCAAAACCCTGAAAAGAGCCAAAGAGCTGTTGCAAAAAGGAATTGCCGTTGAAGCAAGTAAGCCCTTGCATTATTTCATGAAGCAGTCCATTCCGCTTTCTGCTTTTACAGACGAGGTGTTGGATCAATTTGCCCAATTGGATGATTATGATGTGATTAGTGCACTTAAATCCTGGCAATTTCACGATGATTTTATCTTGAGTACTTTGAGTAAAATGATCATCAACCGCGATCTTTTAAAAGTAAAATTGAGTGCAGATAAATTTTCAAACGAATCGGTAGAGGCATTAAAAGAGCGTTTTTCGGCTCTTAATAACTTAAGTCAAGAGGAGTGTGCTTATTTTATTTTTAAAGGAAAAATAAAAAATCAGGCCTACAACAATGCCACTGAACCCATTCAGATTTTAAAGAAAGACAAAACCATCGAAGATGTAATTGAGGTGTCCGATCAACTCAATTTAAAAGCCCTAGCTAAACCCGTTACAAAATATTACCTCTGTTTTCCAAAACAACTCTTGTAAAACGGCTATTTAAAATCAAATTTTTATATTTTTGTGACGTTTAAAAAATGAGCTTGATTTGTTCGTAAAGCTCCCATCAACACCCGTTTTAAGTTGAATTACTGAGGCGGCAAGAACCAAATAAATGAAATTTACAGCAGCACAAATAGCGGCAATATTAGAAGGCGATGTAGTGGGAGATCCCAACGCAACGGTTTCTAAACTTTCAAAAATTGAAGAAGGTTCTACCGGATCACTTACTTTTTTATCCAATCCCAAATACGCCAACTACATTTATACTACTCAAGCTACCGTTACCATTGTTAATGCGAGTTTTGAGCCCGAAGGACCAATGAATACAACGATGATCAAGGTAGAAGATGCCTATTTGGCCTTTACTAAATTGTTGCAGTTTTATGACCAAGCCCGAAAAGGCAGCAAAAATGGCATCGAACAACCATCTGTTATTTCCGATCAAAGTACCTACGGCGAGGGTTTTTATTTGGGCAGTTTCAGTTACATAGGAACCAATGTTCAGATGGGAAACAATGTAAAAATTTACCCCAATTGTTATGTGGGAGATAATGTGGTGTTGGGCGATGACGTAACTTTGTTTTCGGGTGCCAAAGTTTACCACGATTGTTTAATTGGAAACGGCTGTGTAATTCACTCTAATGCAGTTGTTGGTGCCGATGGCTTTGGATTTGCGCCAGAAAAAGACGGCAGTTACAGCAAAATTCCCCAAATTGGCAATGTAATTTTAGAAGAACTGGTTGAAGTTGGTGCCTCTACCACTATCGATCGCGCTACGATGGGATCAACCATTATCCGAAAAGGAGTCAAATTAGACAATCAAATTCAAATTGCACATAATGTTGAAATTGGTGAGGACACCGTAATTGCTGCTCAAACCGGAATTGCGGGATCTACCAAAATTGGAAAAAACTGCGTAATAGGCGGTCAAGTTGGATTTGCCGGACACATTACCGTAGGAAACAATGTGCGTATTCAGGCCCAGTCGGGTGTAGGTCGTAACGTGAAAGATGGTGAGATTTTACAAGGAAGTCCTGCATTTACCTATAACGATTACAGCAAATCGTATGTGCATTTCAAAAATTTACCCAAGATCATCAACGAATTTGAAGCAATAAAAACGAATATAAATACTAAAAACAAGCAGAATGGTTAAGCAAACAACCATACAATCGGAGGTGACTCTTTCTGGTGTGGGTTTACACACAGGAAAAGAAGTAACCATGACATTCAAGCCGGCTCCGATTAATAATGGTTTTACCTTTGTACGAGTAGATTTAGAGGGTCAGCCCATCATAGAGGCCGATGCCAATTATGTAGTAAATACCCAACGCGGTACCAATTTGGAAAAATTGGGCGTTAAAATTCAAACCTCAGAACACGTTTTGGCTGCTTTTGTGGGTTTGGATGTGGACAATGTGATTATTGAATTGAATGCTTCTGAGCCACCCATAATGGATGGTTCTTCCAAATATTTTATTGAAGCCATAGAAAAAGCGGGCATCGTAGAACAAGATGCCGAACGCAAGTATTATGTGGTAAAAGAGGTAATCTCATACTCTGACGAAGCGACTGGTAGTGAGATTTTAGTGATGCCTTGTGATGATTATCAAATTACCGCCATGGTTGATTTTGGCACCAAAGTATTGGGAACCCAAAACGCGACAATGAAAAGCATCTCGCAATTTAAAGATGAAATTTCAAACGCAAGAACCTTTAGCTTTTTACATGAATTAGAATCTTTGTTGCAACACGGCCTAATCAAGGGTGGTGATTTAAATAACGCCATCGTCTATGTGGACAAAGAGATTTCAGAAAGCACCATGGAAAGCCTAAAAGTGGCTTTTGGGAAAGACGAAATTACTGTAAAACCCAATGGAATTCTAGATAACCTTACCTTGCATTACCCAAACGAAGCAGCCCGCCATAAACTACTCGATGTGGTCGGAGATTTGGCGCTCATTGGAACGCGCATCAAAGGAAAAGTAATTGCCAACAAACCCGGTCATTTTGTAAATACGCAATTTGCCAAAAAGATGGCCAAAATCATCAAAATAGAGCAACGCAATCAGGTGCCGGCTTATGATTTAAACCAAGAGCCGCTCATGGATATCCACAAAATCATGAGCATGTTGCCTCACCGTCCGCCGTTTTTATTGGTAGACAAGATTTTTGAATTGTCTGAAACCCATGTGGTAGGATTAAAAAATGTCACAATGAATGAACCATTCTTTGTGGGTCATTTTCCGAACGCACCGGTTATGCCTGGTGTTTTGATTGTAGAAGCCATGGCACAAACGGGAGGAATTTTGGTATTGAGTACCGTTCCCGATCCAGAGAATTACTTGACTTTTTTCATGAAAATTGACAATGTTAAGTTCAAACACAAAGTGCTTCCTGGAGATACTTTGATATTTAAATGTGAACTCATTACGCCAATTCGTCGCGGCATATGTCACATGCAAGCCAATGCTTACGCAAACGGCAAATTGGTTGCCGAAGCCGAATTGATGGCGCAAATCGCAAAAAAACAATAAAAAGTACAGCACATGAATCAACCTTTAGCTTATGTACATCCCGGCGCAAAAATTGCCAAAAACGTAGTGATCGAACCGTTTACAACCATTCACAACAATGTGGTTATTGGAGACGGAACTTGGATTGGATCAAACGTTACCATCATGGAAGGCGCGCGCATCGGGAAAAATTGCAACATATTTCCTGGAGCTGTTATTTCAGCCGTTCCGCAAGATTTGAAATTTGGCGGTGAAGATTCGTTGGCCATCATTGGTGACAATTGCACGATCAGAGAATGTGTAACCATTAACCGAGGAACCATTGCTTCTGGTCAAACCACCATCGGAAACAATTGTTTAGTAATGGCTACGGCTCACATTGCGCACGATTGCCACATTGGTGATAACGCAATTATTGTAAATGGTGTAGCGCTTGCGGGTCACGTAACGGTAGGGAATTTTGCCATTATTGGCGGATTAGCAGCCATTCATCAGTTTATTCACGTGGGTGATCACGCCATGGTTTCGGGCGGATCATTGGTGCGAAAAGACGTTCCTCCTTATACCAAAGCGGCCAAAGAGCCCTTGTCGTATGTGGGTATCAACTCTGTTGGTTTGCGTCGCAGAGGATTTACCACCGAGAAAATCAGAGAAATTCAAGATATTTACCGCATCTTATACCAAAAAAATTACAATACTTCCCAAGCGGTTAGCATTATCGAAGCCGAGATGGAAGCCACGCCAGAGCGTGATGAAATCCTTGATTTTATCCGAAATTCATCGCGTGGAATCATGAAAGGCTATTCAGGAAATTATTAATTACTAGTCGAATCGATCATTCGCAGAACATAAAATCATTTAACAAAAAATAAAAAATGGCAAGTACTTCAGACATCAAAAACGGATTGTGTATCAAATACAACAACGACATTTATAAAATCATCGAATTTTTGCACGTAAAACCTGGAAAAGGACCTGCTTTTGTGCGCACCAAATTGAAAAGTTTAACCAACGGAAAAGTATTGGATAATACGTTTTCAGCCGGACATAAAATTGACGAAGTGCGTGTAGAAAACCACAAATTTCAATTTTTGTATCCCGAGGGAAATTTGTTTCACTTCATGAATGTGGAGTCATTTGAGCAAATCTCGTTAAACAAAGACATTTTGGATTCACCCGAATTATTGAAAGAAGGCGAAAACGTAATGGTGAGCATCAACACCGAAACCGATTTGCCTTTGTCAGTTGACATGCCAGCTTCGGTAGTTTTAGAAGTAACCTATGCTGAACCAGGCGTAAAAGGCAACACAGCAACCAATGCAACTAAATCGGCCACAGTTGAAACAGGTGCACAAGTAAATGTGCCTTTATTTATCAACGAAGGCGATAAAATTAAAATCGAAACGGCTACCGGTAATTATATGGAGCGCGTGAAAGAGTAAGCTTAAAAGCACATGAAATTTAATCGCGCACATACCTTACACGAAATTGCTCAAATCATTGGTTGCTCCTATGTGGGTGCCGATGATTTTCCTGTTTTTGGAATGAATGAAATTCACGTGGTTACCTCAGGTGATATTGTTTTTGTTGATCACCCCAAATACTACGATAAAGCCTTGCAGTCAGCGGCGACTATTGTTTTAATAAACAAAGAAGTGGAATGTCCAGCAGGAAAAGCGCTCTTAATTTCGGATGATCCATTTCGCGATTTTAATATACTCACGCGACATTTTATGCCATTTGTTTCGGCACAAGCAGCCATTTCGGCCAGTGCTCAAATAGGCGAAGGAACCATAATTCAACCCAATTGTTTTATTGGAAATCACGTGAAAATTGGCCGCAATTGCCTGATTCACGCCAATGTAACTGTATACGATCATACCCTAATTGGTGACGACGTGATAATCCATTCGGGAACCGTTTTAGGTGCCGATGCTTTTTATTACAAAAAACGACCTGAAGGATTCGATCAATTGCTTTCAGGCGGTCGTGTAGTGATTGAAGACCAAGTAGGTATTGGCGCACTTTGCACCATAGATAAAGGCGTTACCGGCGATACAACCATTGGGAGGGGAACCAAGATTGACAACCAAGTACATGTGGGTCACGATACCGTAATTGGTAAAAAATGCCTCATCGCTTCCCAAACGGGAATTGCGGGTTGTGTGATCATCAAAGACGAGGTAACCTTGTGGGGACAAGTGGGCACCACCAGTGGAATAACAATTGGTGAAAAAGCCGTGATATTGGGCCAAACCGGTGTAACCAAATCGGTAGAAGGAGGCAAAACCTATTTTGGTACTCCCATCGAAGAATCGCGTGAAAAATTAAAACAGTTGGCCAATATTAAACGCATACCAGAACTACTAACTAAATTAAAATAAGATGTCTGCCAAGAAAATTGTAATAGATTTTTATAAATCAGATGCATTGATTAATCCCGAAGTCATGGAGGCTTTTTTGCATCCAGATATTCAAGTAGAATGGCGAAGTAGCCGCGGAACCATCAACATGGATCGCAAAGATATTTTAGAATTGGCCACCGAATTGGGCAAAGCTTATGTGCGATCAAAGGTGCGCATTAGCCAATTGGTAAAAGAGGGCAATACCATTGCGGTGTATTATTCACATTACATCAAAACCGTAGAAAATCCCCGTGAAGAAATGCTACTGGCTCACTTTATGGCCTTTTGGGAAGTAAAAGATGACCAATTATTTAAAGGGTATCAGATAAGTCAATTGCCTTAACCAATTTCATTAAAAAAAACTTTAAAAGTAAGTACCAAAACCTTACTTTTGCGCAACAAAAATTCAAATCAAATAGATAACAATCATGAGTGTTTTAGTTAATAAAAATTCCAAAATTATTGTTCAAGGATTTACTGGTAGTGAAGGTACGTTTCACGCTTCTCAAATGATAGAATACGGAACCAATGTAGTAGGAGGGGTTACACCAGGAAAAGGTGGAAGTACGCATTTGGATCGTCCGGTTTTTAACACCGTAAAAGATGCTGTAGATCAAGCAGGTGCCGATACGACTATAATTTTTGTTCCACCCGCTTTTGCAGCCGATGCCATTATGGAAGCAGCCGATGCAGGAATTAAAGTAATTATTACCATCACCGAAGGAATTCCTGTTGCCGATATGATTCGTGCCAACAACTATATCAAAGAAAGAAACTGTACGCTAATTGGTCCAAACTGTCCAGGAGTAATTACTCCGGGAGAAGCCAAAGTGGGGATTATGCCTGGCTTTGTATTCAAAAAAGGTTCAGTGGGAATTGTTTCTAAATCAGGAACCTTAACTTACGAAGCCGCTGACCAAGTGGTAAAACAAGGTATGGGAATTACTACTGCTATTGGTATTGGAGGAGATCCAATTATTGGTACCACTACCAAACAAGCGGTTGAACTATTGATGAATGATCCAGAAACCAAATGTATTGTAATGATTGGCGAAATTGGTGGACAATTGGAAGCTGATGCTGCCAAATGGATTAAAGCCGACGGTAACCGCAAACCTGTTGTAGGTTTTATTGCTGGCGAAACGGCTCCAAAAGGAAGAACCATGGGTCACGCCGGTGCTATTGTAGGTGGATCTGACGATACGGCCGAAGCCAAAAAACGCATCATGCGCGAGAATGGAATTCACGTAGTTGATTCTCCTGCTGAAATTGGTAAAAAAGTAAAAGAAATTATGGGATAATTTCTCCCGAATCACGGATATGATAGCCCTAGTAACATAGGGCTATTTTTTTAATGTAATAAAGACAAGCATGTACAAAGAACTCACCAAATTCAAAACAACCAATCATTTTATATTTACTCCCGATAATCAACTAGATGAAGTGTGTAACGCTACTGAAGGCAGCGGCATATTTTTGGTTTTTCAAGTAAAAGAAGATGCCAAGGAACTCATTATGGTGGGTTCAACTGGAACAGTACAAAACAACGGAACCCTAAAAAGTAAAAATGGCGGTTTGTATGACAAGATTGTCAACGGACACCAATTTGCCAAAACGGGTCGAAAATATTCTTGGCCAAGCCAAATGAAACTCGAAAAAATAGAAACGCTTGAAGTGCATTGGTTTGAAACCTTTGGCGGCAAACACAAGGTGATTCCTACTTATGTTGAAGGCCAAATTCTTCAGATTCACCTAAACGAGTTTGGATGTCTTCCCAAATGGAACATCGCTTTTTAATAAATAAAAAATGCCCCAAGAGTTTAACTTTTGGGGCATTTTTCTTGAAGTAAAGTTTATTTACTGATAATCACCTTAACTGTTATTGGTTCTTTGCCCATGGCAACACGCACAAAATAAATTCCGTTATACAAACTGGACGTATCAAAATAACTCATGGTGCTTCCTTGAATCACTTGGGTTGAAGCTATTACTCTGCCCAAAGTATCAATTAATTCTACCGATTGATTTTTTGGAACCAATTGACCAAGTTGCACCGCAATAAAATCACTTGCTGGATTGGGATATACTAAGATGTCTTTTTCTTGCAAATCAAATTCAGTTGAAGCCAAAGCTGGATTGTACGTGGTGGTTGGTTCTGTAATGCTGGTTACTTTAGTAGCACTTTTCACCCCATAAAAAGTTGGTCCCACTGCATACGGATAGGCCGAATTGTGATTAGCATCAACTGTGGTGAAATAGGCATAAATTCCATTGGGGTAATCGGGTGTAATGCAAAAACGGCCGTTGTGTACATCCAAATAAGTCGGATCAGATGGGTGTGCAACAAATTCGTAATCTTCTTTAAAATAACCCAAGGGATATTGCGTACTCACAGCAGGGCCACTCGCAACTGTAGCTCCTGTGGGCGAGGTGGTGCGTGTGGTCATGTTGCGCAATTGGTAACTTGATTTCATGCGGCTAATTCCTCCTGTACCATCGGTATTCGCATAGGCATAGGCACCGTAGATGGGGAATCCATCGGCAGCAAATCCAAGTAAGGGCGAGTGTTCATTGGTGTTGATTACGTATAATCCATCGGCAGGATACAAATTACATACCGTAGAGATAACAACTAAGTCTAAGTTAAACGCACTTGGATTTTGGTGGTGGTGGTAATTGCCATTTGCCGGATGTGCTTTGGCGCAATCAAAACCACCTTTTTCAGCCAAGACTGCATCACGATTCCAAGCCTGCGTTGTTCCTGGACCGCCTGGACATTGAGACATTCCGGGAAGTGGACCACACAAGGAATTGCTAGTAGAATTCCACGCAACTCCATCGCGGTAATCAAATAAGGCCACCCCATTTATAAATTGACCAATGTTTCCTCCAGTAGTGGGAGACAATGTACCCGTATTTTGCTGAGGAATCAGTGGCAGTTTAAAAATTGCATTTTGCGCCGATGCCAATGATGGATTTCCATCCAAAAAAGGTCCGGTAATGTATGACGGAATTCCATTGGTACTCATATACACCCAATTGGTACTGTATTGCACGTTTTGAACGTTGGCCAATACTGCATCGTTAATGGGCGTTGAATTTCCAGCTACATAATGCCTGCCGGTAATCCCGGTTGTATTGCGTAACCATTTGGTAATAATGGGATTGGTTTGAGAAATGCCAAGCTGAGCTAGCAAAACTGCGGCAAGTACGAATGGTTTTTTCATCTTAGTTTTTTACAATTTTAATTTTTATGGCCTGATTAAGTTCAACCAGGTAAATGCCATTGGCCAAGCCCTGAAGTTCTAAAACAAGCTTGTTTTGTCCTTCGGCGTGTTGTTCGATTAGGCGTTGTCCTTGAAGATTATACACTGCAACTGATTCTAATGCAATTAAATCAGAGCTAATAGTAAGCTGGCTGGATGTGGGGTTCGGATAGATTTTTACCATCGAAGCCCAATCTTGTGCACTCGTACTCAAAACTTCGTTGTTGGCGTTGAAAGTAGGACTTTGTATCACAAAATTCCCAGTTCCGTTGGGGACACGTGCATAGCCCATATCGGCGGTTTGCATCCCATAATTTAAGGTCTCGATTACAGTGCCATTGGCATACGAAAGATATACGCTTTCGCCTGTTGACGATAATTTAAAATCGGCATGCAAGCCCTCTTGGGTTAAATCTTGGTCGGCCCACACAATCAAATAGGAGTGAGGCGCCAATGTGATTCCATTTGGAAAACGCCATTTGATTAAGTTGGTGTTGCTGTCACTAAGAAACAAATTATCTAAACTTAAAGTAGTATTGGTGGTATTGTACAATTCAATCCAGTCGGCATAGTCTCCAAACGGATCCGTCACTGTAGCGGTATTTTGAGCCATGATTTCATTAATCACCAAATCACCCGGATTGATGGTTGGATAGCCCGCATGCAAGGTGTAAAATTCGTGTTCGGCCCGTTCGGGTGAAAATTTCCCAACATTATTGTTTTCAGCATAAATATAATACTGCATATAAATGTTACTCATTGGCATGGAAGCACCGTAAACATTATCTCCAGCGACACCATCGTTGTGTGCACCGTCATCATACATGAGTACTTTGGTAAACGGTAATTCTATACTCGAACGGTAGCCCAAATAAACGGCGTTGGTATTGGTGTTGGTAACGGTGGCCTGAATAAAAGCATCCGTGTTTAACAAAGGCGAAGCAACAACCGGTCCAACATTGCTGATGACGGGTTTGGTATTGGTAAAATCAGCCAAGCCAGCCAAATAGGTGGTTCGTCCGTTCATTAAATTGGTTATTCCTGGAGCATTGTCCATTCCGCCTGTAACATCCGTGTTTATATTGGATTGAAATTGCGCAAAAGAATAGAATTTGTAAGGATCGCTTTGCACCGAACTACTCACCAATGATTGAAGGGCTTGTGCTTGGGTAGCATAGGTTCCGTTGGCAAAGTTCTCGTTCATAATGGTGCTAAAATGTGCCAAGTACATGCGTTTGTACTTAGGAACACCCAATAATTTTTGTACCAATGGCCAGGCAGCATCTGAACTGTGCAACAAATGCGTCATTTGTTTTTTTAATGTTGTGGTATTTAACGGAATTGTTCCTGTTTGAGCAAATACGCCAAACGACATATTCAAATCCCAAACCACCGGATTAAATCGGCCGTTGTTGTCTTTGTAGAGGTAATAATTTTGTTTGAAGGTGCCTAAATAACTATCCAAATTCACCAAAGCATTGTCAAAAGCCAACATCCACAAGGCGCGATCCACATCCAATATGCTTTCTATATTGGCTACATTATTGGATAAGGTATTGGTCAGGTTAATTAAATCGTCCCAACCGGTTAAGGAATTCATTTCATATGAAGATGCGTAACTGGCTGCATTGGTTCCCAAGTAGGCCAAATTAGGAAAACTGTTTCCACCTGGCCCAGCACCACCAATGGGGTTGCATTTAAAAAATGCATTGGTATTCGAGTAAAAATGCTTGTCAACAAACTTCTTAGAAATTGATTCAGAGCTCACATACAAGCCCATCAAATTTCCATTCACATAGACATTGGTATAGTTAGAAAGCGGTGCGTGCATGTATTGTCGTAGTATAGAGTAGGAAAGTACTTCACGTAAAAACGAAGGATCTTTGGCTACATTGCTTAACTTAATATCGGTATACCCCTGGTAATCTTGGTTTACATAGGTATCCAATTCGATGTGAAACGGATTTTTGGTTTGGTTGGGATTGTACGTACTATTGCCCTTGTATTTCACTCCTACATTATAAAAAGTAGTTCCATTTATTGTAACCGAAACGGCAGGAATATAATCTTCGGTTGTAGCGGCTTGGGCATCCAATAAAGCATCCCAGTTGGTTTGAGCAAATACAATTCGGATATCTTGAATCGTATTGATATCATAAAGCGATTGGGCAAATCCTGTTTGTATAAAACAAAATGTAAGTACAAGGAATAGTAATTTTTTCATTTATTGTTTTGGTTAAAGATAATATTGACTTTTAAAATAAATATCCATTATTCAATAGACGCATTTTTTTTGGAAATCTTGCACATATCTATTTTGGATAGGCATATTTTGGGTTAAATAAAAATTCGGTATCGCTCAGTGTTTTCATAAAAGCAACCAAATCTACTCGGTCATTGTCGCTCAAATCTAAGGGTTTTTGCAATTGCTTCGCCAATAATGAATGTGGTTTAAGGGAGTTGTAATGTTTAATTACCTCTGTGAGTGTTTTAAATCTCCCGTCGTGCATGTAGGGTGCTGTAAATTGACAATTGCGCAAACTCGGTACTTTAAAGTGCAAAGAATCTGAGTTTTTTCCTGTTATTTTCATTCGACCCAAGTCATTTAAATACGGATCCACCGCCAATCCATTGTATTCAAATGAGGTTGAATGAAACAAAGGTTCTTGGTGACAACTGCTGCATTTTTGCTTAAAAATTTGATAACCTAGCGCTTCTTGAGCTGTAAAAGTTGTTTCGTTTCGCATCACTTTGTCGTATTTGGCATTGCATGAATTGAGTTGCATCATAAACTGAGAAAAGGCTTTGAGTAGCAATTGCCCTGTAATTTTAGTCGTGCCAAATGCATTTGAAAATAATGCAGGGTACTGAGAATCTTCTTGAAGCTTCTGAAGGATATGCGGAATATTTTCATCCATTTCTTTTGGATGGGTAAGCGGATTAAGGGCTTGAACATCCAAATGATTCACTCCACCATCCCACAGAAACGTTTTTGACCAGATTAGATTTTGTAAAGCCAAGGCATTTCGATTGCCAATTTGGCCGTCAATGCCATGGCTCAATTCATGGTCAACGTGTGCAAAACCCGTAGCTTGAAAATGACAAGTTGCGCATGAAATGGTTGAATCCCTCGATAAAATAGGATCATAAAAAAGTTTACGGCCCAATTCAAAACCTTCAACTGTAGGTGGATTTTTTTCAAAATCATAGTACGGTTTGGGCCAAAGTTTGGGTATAGAAATTGGCAATGGGGTAGTAGTGTAGGCGGTAAAGCCCAATATTACAAGTACTCCGCAAATTCCGTATATGTTGAATCGATGTTTCATTCCAGCCAAAACGTATTGCTAAATAAATCAGCAATTATCATTGCCGCTTCTCCTGGTATTTGAATCGTATTTATTTCGTGTAAAGAAATGGCATCAAAAAAATGGGTCAATTCAATATGAAGTCTGTTTTTGGCATTTTTTGGAAATGGAAGTCGAAGGGTGCGCAAGGCATTTTGATTGGCCTGATATCCGCCAATATGAAACGCAAATTGGTTTTTGTGCGTGTTACAACTTGTGCTTGTGCCCTCAATTTTCCAGTTAATATATCCGCTTTGCCAGGCCCAATACATTCCGTTTTGCACATCCAAATCCCCAGCCAAAGCGCCTAGTGTATTGGGAATGCTGTCCACGCCAATGTTGAATTCTAAAAATGATGCCTCCACGGGTTTATGAATCGGAAATTGTATTTCAAGGTTTTGAATTGAATCAGCATGAACAAGAATGTATTTTTTGTCGATCGATTGCATACTCCCATCACTGTATACAAGTTTGAGATTGGAAATGTAACAGGCAAACTTGCTTAGTTTCAGGCTGTCCTTTTGTGTGGAGTGATAGCTTTTTCCAATTACCAGCGGTTGCATATTGTAATCCAACTGAAAACGAAGTACGGAATGGGCCTGCGCCCAAATCGAGAAGGGAGCTAGTAGTAGAAACAGCAAACAATAATTCAAGTACTTAGTCATTTTTTGGAGGGTGGGGCGGTCTGCCGCCTCTTGAAAACAACTGCATCAGTTGTTCAGTTAATTTGTTATACTCTTTTAATTGATCGGGTCTACAGATTAGTTTTATTTCTGAAAAGTGTTGCCAATGTGTTTCTTCAACTTTCAATTGAAGGGCAGCAAATTGTTGAAGTAATGCCTTTTTGCGCTCCAAATCGGGTGCTGAGCTGGGCAGTAACCGATACAATTCACTACGAACTAATCGAATACTGTCGTCTAGTTTTTTAATGTGGCTGCGGTGCCAACGCACGCTTTCTTCAAATTGCTCCACTTGTATGTCATTAAAATGCAATTGTTTTACAATCGTTTCTTTTGGCATTCTGTGGTGAGGTCGATTGTGATTATTGTGCTGATTTTGAGTCATAATAAATACAAGCAAACTCGTATTGAGTAGCAGTAATAAGGCAATTATGCCGTACAAAAGTTTAATTTTCGACATGAGAATACAATTGGTTAGATGTTGTCAAATAGCTTAATTCGTTTGTTGAATTGCTTTCTTTTACTTTATCATTTTGATTAATAATAAATAAAATGTTCAAAACGATCAACGCCAAACTGGCAGCAGCGATGGGAAAGACCCAAGTAAAAGAAGACTGTTCTTCTTGAATTTTCTGTTGTATTTTGTTAAACAAATCAGTTGATGAAACAGGTGATTTATAGTTTAGATCACTTGAAAGTACGTCATTAATCCAGGTTTCTTTTTCCATAATAGGGCATGTTTTTTTTAATTCGTTTTGTGGTATTCGTCAAATTTTTCGGCCAATTTTTGTTGAAGTGTTTTTTTAGCTCTAAACACCAAAGATTCAATAGCTGAAACACTTAGCTCCATAATTTCAGCAATTTCGCGATGCGATAATTCCTCGTGTTTTGACAAAATAAAAGCCGTTTTTTGATTGGCAGGCAAGGCATTTATTTGTGTGTATAAAAGAGTCGATTTCTCTTCGTTTTCAAGTTGTAAATCGAAATGGTCAATACTTTCAACCGAAAGCGTTTCTTGATTGTTTTGGCTTTTAGCACCAAAAATAAACCAGCGTTTTTTACTGTTTTTGTATTTGATAAAATCCAACGACTTATTAATGCTGATGCGGTAAATCCACGTTTTTATGCACGATTTTCCTTCAAATTTTTCCATTGACTGATGCACTTGCACAAATACGTCTTGGGTGATTTCCTCGGCGTCTTCTTGATTTTGAAGGTACTGATAGGCAATATGATAGACCATCATGTGGTGCTGTTCATATAACAATCTAAAAGCTTCCTTTTTATGCTGCATGTAGACGCATTATTTTTTTTAAATATACTGCATTCAATTTAACCTTTGACGAAAATTCCATTCGATTCTTGCGCGGTCAATTAATAAAATCAACTAAATGCACATGCAAATAATTCCTATATTTGACCGATTTTATAAACCTTAATTTAACTTTATCAACATGAAATTATTGGAAGGAAAAGTAGCGATCATTACCGGAGCTAGTCGTGGCATTGGAAAGGGAATCGCCGAAGTATTTGCAAAAAATGGCTGTAATGTAGCCTTCACCTATAGTTCTTCGGCTGAATCGGCCTTGGCACTCGAAAAAGAATTAACTTCCTATGGTGTAAAAGCCAAAGCCTACCAATCAAATGCCGCTGATTTTACGTTAGCTCAAGAATTTGTAGATGCTGTTTTGGCCGAGTTTGGAACCGTAGATATTTTAATCAACAACGCTGGAATTACCAAAGACAATTTATTGATGCGCATGACCGAAGACGATTTTGATCAAGTAATTGATGTGAATTTGAAATCGGTGTTTAATATGACCAAAGCCATTCAAAAAGTAATGCTGAAAAACAAAGCGGGATCCATCATCAACATGAGTTCTATTGTTGGAGTAAAAGGAAACGCGGGTCAAACCAATTATTCGGCTTCAAAAGCAGGTATTATTGGCTTCACCAAATCGGTTGCCTTAGAGTTGGGTTCGCGTAATATTCGTTGCAATGCCATTGCACCAGGATTTATAGAAACCGAAATGACGGCCAAATTAAACCCAGATGTGGTGCAAGGATGGCGCGATGGAATCCCAATGAAACGCGGAGGAACTGCCGAAGATATTGCCAATGCCTGTTTGTTCTTGTCATCAGATCTTAGTTCATACATTACAGGACAAGTGTTGCATGTAAACGGTGGTTTATTAACCTATTAATTTCACTGGTATAGCAGTGCACAATTCATGAGCCTAAGTTCCTTTTTTATTCTTGCTGGAATACTTTTGGTTGCCTTAGGAATTTCCTATTACCACTATTTATATAAGGCCAAAAGCAAAAACAAAACGATTTTGCTTTTGGCTTTTTTGCGATTTTGCAGTGTGTTTACCTTGTTGTTGCTGTTGTGGAATCCCTATATTTCAACTACTACATACAACGAGGAAAAAATGCCATTACCTATAATTATTGACAATTCTAGTTCCCTTACTGAACTGAAGGCGAATGAACAAGCGAGACTTATTTACAACAAACTCAAGGAATCGAAAGAATTATCTAAAAAATTTGCTGTTCAATTTTTTCAAGTTGACACGGCCTGTGTGCCATTAAATAAATTGACTTTTTTGGGCAAGCAATCTCGGCTAGACGAAGCGGGTAAACAAATCAAGTTAGTATATCGACACCAAAAGTATCCTGCCGTTTTTGTGAGTGATGGCAACCAAACAGCGGGCAATGACTTTGTGTATAGTTTTGAAGCCTCAAATCCCGTTTATCCGGTTATTGTGGGTGATACGCTGCCGTATTTTGACCTCAAAATTGATCAGGTGAATGTAAATAAATATGCGTTTTATCAAAATAAATTTCCTGTAGAAGTGCTGTTAAGTTACAGCGGAGTTCAAAATTGTACAGCTCAACTCAATGTATCTCAAGGTAAAAAAGTGGTATATAGCGAGCCAATAGCGTTTCAAACCAACCAAAAATCAAAGTGGGTTACTTTTTTATTGCCTGCTACAGCCTTGGGTTCACAGCTTTATCAACTTGCTTTGGTTTCGCCTAAATACGAAAAAAATAAGTCAAACAACAATCGAAGGTTTCCGGTAGATGTTTTAGACCAACGCCGAAATGTTACTCTTATTTCGGCAATCAATCATCCTGATATTTCAGCTTTAAAACGAGCTATTGAACACAATGGTCAATCAAAAGTAACGCTGATAAAACCAAACGAGTATAAACCAGACGATAAAGCAAACGTATTGATATTGTATCAACCTACTGCGCGTTTTGCAGCTGTTTTTGAAGCTGCTCGTAATTCAAAAACACCATATTGGATTATCTCTGGCATGCATACCGATTTTGGTTTTTTAAATCAGCAGCAAAACGATGTGAATTGTAAAATGAGTTCCCAAGCCGAGAATTATTTGCCTCAGTTTAATTCACAATTTTCATTATTTGCTGCAGATGATTTGGGTTTTGATCAATTTCCGCCAATACAACATCCCTATGGAACTATTGAAGCGGCAAACACAACTTCAGCTGTATTGACCGCTAAGATTCAAGGTGTAGATACACAACAACCCTTGCTTTGTTTTGCCAATGGTGCGCAGCGTGCGGTGTATTTATTTGGCCAAAACACCTGGAAGTGGCGATTGAACTACCATGTGCGCAATCAAAGTTTTGACAAGTATGATGTTTTTGTAGATAAAATCATACAGTATTTGGCCACAAACGACAGTAAAAAATCCTTGGTTGTTTCGCATGAAAGCTATTACAATTCTGGAGAAGAGTTCTCAATTTCTGCACAATATTTTGATAAAAATTATGCTTTTGACGACAAAGCACAACTCCAACTTGTGGTGCGAAATACTAAAACGAATGCTACTAAAACGCTTGAAATGCTCAAGCAATCCAATTATTTTAAAGGTAATTTAGAAGGTCTTGATGCAGGGAATTACACATTTACAGTAAAAGAAACGCAATCAAATAGTACTTATTCAGGGCGTTTTGAAGTGTTGGATTTTGAAATTGAAAAGCAATTCATTAACTCAAATCGGGATCAAATGGAACAATTGGCGCTTCAAACAAATGCCAAATCCTACTACCCAAGTCAAATTGACCAATTAATTGAGCGATTAATCCAAGATCCTCAGTATAAAACAATTCAAAAAGAAACCATCCAAAAAACACCTCTTTTGGATTGGGTATACCTTTTACTTTTATTGATCGGTACCTTTGCAGCCGAATGGTTTATCAGAAAGTACAACGGTCTGTTGTAATACGTTATTTATCGTAAGATTTTGCTTTTAAACGCGCCGATGCCGATTGGTAATAAGCAATGGTTTGTTCGACCAAATCAGTTCGTTGCGTTGTGAGTAGTTCTTGATCAAAATCCAACTGAAACTCCTTTCCTAGTTTGTTATTCCAACGGGGCTTCAACGCAAATTGTTTTACGGCTTGCTTGGGTGAAAGTATGGTAAGAACATTATCAGAAATTAACCCCAAATTTTGATAGGTTGCAATTAACGCTCTTGGCTTGTAGGAAGGAGACAACACATTTTGTCCATAAAATTTACTGTCAAACGAAAAATGCAAAAGCTCAAAAAGCGTAGGCATCACATCAATCTGTGACATCAAGGTGGTAAACTGTTGTGGCGCAATGAAATCGGGACTGTAAATCATGGCAGGAATGCGGTATTTATCAAGAGGCAATTCTGTTTTACCAGAACTCGAAGCGCAATGATCGGATACAATAACAAAGACCGTGTTGGAAAACCAACTTTGTTTTTGGGCTTGTTTAAAAAATTGACGCAAGGCAAAATCCGTATATTTTACGCCTCCATCTCTTGATTTTGCATCGCCAGGGATATCAATTTTATTTGATGGATACGTAAACGGACGGTGATTACTCACAGTCATCCAATGATTAAAAAAGGGTTTGTTTAGTTTGGCTTGGTCGTTCATCACGCGTATGGCCTTATTCGCCATGTCTTCGTCACATACGCCCCATACATTTGCAAACGTAATTTCATGTGGTTGAAATGTTTTTTTGTCTACAATACCATAATCGTTTCCACCAAAAAAGTCTTCCATATTGTCAAAAAATGCATCTCCACCATACAAGTATTTTACGGTGTATCCTTTGGAAGCAAATACAGATCCAGTGGTGAATTTATTTTTGTTGTCTTTTCGTTTCACCACACTTTCACCAGGTGTGGGTGGCAAACAAAGTGTAACAGCTTCAAGTCCACGAACTGTTCGATTTCCTACCGCATACAAATTAGTAAACAGCAAGCTTTTGGTAGCTAAACTATCTAAAAATGGAGTGATGTTTTTTTCATTCCCATAGGCTTTCATGAAATCGGCGCTTAAGCTTTCAATGGTAATCAGTACTACGTTTTTTCTGTTTTCTGGAGCTGTTGTAGACTGCTTTGTACCAATTGGATTTACTTCCGTAAGAATGGATTCGGCTTTGGACTCGGGCAATGTTTTGTAGAATGTAAAGTAATCCAGTTCGCTGTTTGTAAAAGCCATGTAAAATTTATATAACCCATTGGCTTGTAATTCGTTGGTAAAGATGTTTTGCGAGTTTTCTGTTGCAGCTAATCTGGGAATTGCAAATAAAGATAGAATGAAGATGCTGATGTAGGTGAGTAGCAGTTTGCTTTTTTCTGACCAAGTTGGCAGCTCGTTCAAGTAGTTTTTTGATCGTTGTACAATAAAATACGTACAGGCAGCAGTGATTACAAATAATGCTGAAAATATAGGAATTACTGGATACGATTGCATGATGTTGCCAATTACTTCGTTGGTGTAAACCAGGTAATCTACAGCGATAAAGTTGTACCGTACGCCAAATTCGTTCCAGAAGAAAAATTCACTGATAGCATTTTGCACAATCAACAATACAAATAGAAAAATTGTAAACGAGTACAAGGCCAATCGAATTTTGGACCTGTAGGCGGGTAAAAACAACAATAATCCAAATAACACCGTCTTGATTCCAATAAATGTTATGCCAATTTCTGGTAATGCACCTCCATATTCATTTAGTATGGTGTTGAAAAAATAGACATATATAAATAAGGATAGAAAGGCAGTAAAAATGATATATCCATATGGTTTATCAAATTTACCGTTCGATAAAAAAAGGAGGTACAGCCATAAAAAAACAGATACAACTACAAATACTAAGGTGTCGGAAACACTTCCAACAAGGAAAATTTTAAGTAATTCACCCAACGAAAAATGTGATTGGGTTATGGGGTGAACCAATAGTACAAAGCGAGATACAAGACTTACAACTAGATAAAAAATGGCAAGTATATAAAAGGGACTGGATTTTTTAATAAAATTCATGGTAGTAATTTTGAGCAAAAATAAGGAAATGAAACCAAAATGTGGAAACGGATTAAGCTGATAATTGTCATTGATTACCCGGTGCTATTTTTTGTACATTTCGGCCAAGAAATTGTTTACTAATTTAAATACATAATCCGATGAATGATGCACATTACCATTTAGTTATCAACCACTTTCCGATTGTAGGAACTATTTTTGGAGTTGGAATTTTAATTACCGGACTTGTTCTTAAGCGAACGGTCTTGCAACAAACCGCCTTTGTTCTATTTATTATTTCTGCACTAACAGGATTCTTGGCTATGTACACGGGCGAAGGGGCCGAGGAACTAGTTGAGAATTTACCCGGAGTTGGTCACTCTATTATTCACGAGCACGAAGAACTTGCTGAAAAACTTGCTGTTGTTTTGTATGCTTTGGGTTTACTTTCATTGGCTACACTTTTTTTACAAATCAAGAAAAATGGATTTGCAAAAATAGCTACTTATGTAACGCTCAGTTTAGCTTTAGTAGCAGTAGTGTTGGGTAAAGAGGTTGGTACAAGTGGAGGAGAAGTTCGACATACCGAAATTAGAACTACTGCTGCTGATACAACAGTACAGCAACAAGTTGATTTAGCTCCATCAAGCGAACAGGAGGAGGAAGAGTAGAAGACACACAATTGTTCATAAAAAAAAGCCCCAAAAGTTACTACTCTTGGGGCTTTTTATTTGTGGTTAAAACCAGTCTATTTATTTGACTTTAAATGTAACACGTCTTACTAATCTTCTGGCTTCATCTGAAGTTGCATCTACACTTGTATCTTCACCCGCAGCAACAACATTTAATCTATCGGCGCTTATGCCTGCTTTAACTAATACTTGTTTTACACTGTTGGCACGTTGATCGGCTAATTTTTTGTTGCGTTCTGAATCACCAATTTCATCTGCATGACCAATAATATCAACCGAAGCAGTTGGGTTGTTACGCATGTAGGTTAGGATAAAATCAATACCCTCTGTAGATACATTTGTTGGTTTTGTTTTGTTGGTATCAAAGAATGTGGCAACATATCCTTCGTTGATGAATTTAGCAACCATTGTTGAATTTCCTGCCGCATCAATTGCTTTGGCTACACTATTTTTGTCAGCAAATGTTCTACCCAAAGCAGCTTCCATTTCATCAGGAATACCGTTGCTGTTTAAA
>JBJOOG010000139.1:0-20290 GCA_046051465.1 Bacteroidota bacterium
GCCAATTACCATTATGATGCCCAAACCTTAGCTGAGCAAACGGCTTGGTTTGAGTCTAAGCAAGAACACAAATTCCCTGTGTGGGTGGCCTTTCAAGACCAACAAGTACTTGGATATGGAACGTATGGCGTATTTCGCGAAAAAATTGGGTACCAATTTACAGTAGAGCATTCGGTGTACGTAAAGGAAGACCAACAGGGAAAAGGCATAGGCAAAGCCCTTCTGAGCCAACTAATTGCACAGGCTAGATCCGAAGGCTATCACGTTATGGTAGGCGGAATCGATGCTAATAATGACGAAAGCATTGCCTTTCACCAAAAAATGGGATTCGAAATTGTAGGCCATTTAAAAGAGGTGGGCTACAAATTTGATCAGTGGTTGGATCTTTGTTTTATGCAGCTCAAACTTTAATCACCAATTCAATTAGTTTTTTATCCAGGAAATAATTTCGGGTGCTGTTGGTGAAACAGCAGTTGGAATTACTTTTTCAAGTTTGCCATTTTCGCCTATCAAGTACTTTTGAAAATTCCATTTCACAGATGAATCCTTGACACCATTGTATTTCTTTTGAGTAAGATACTGATACAACGGATGCATTTTTTTCCCTTTTACTGTTATTTTGGCCATCATGGGGAAAGTCACGCCGTAATTTTTTTTACAAAAAGCGGCAATTGTGCTGTTACTTCCCGGTTCTTGAGAAAAGAAATCATTGGCAGGGAAACCAATAATCACAAAATTTTGATTCTTGTAGGTCGAATACAATTCTTGCAATTCCTTGTATTGAGGCGTGTAGCCGCAAGCCGAAGCGGTATTTACAATCATAATTTTCTTGCCTTTTAGTTGAGCAAAATTATAGGGCTTTCCTTCAATGTCTTCAACTGTAAAACCATAGATCGAAGCAGGAATAGATTGGGCTGTTGCAATAGAAATTCCAGCAAAAAGCAACGCAATACGGAGTAAATTTTTCATTATTTTTTAAGGTGTTTTTTGTATCCTCGGTAGGATAAAATGGATAAAATAAAGACAAAAGCAAGCGAATAATATACAAAATCGGGTGTAACTACTTTATCCCCACTTGCATACGAATGCAGTCCGGTGAGGTAAAAATTCACACCAAAATAGGTCATCAAAATGGAATAAAAAGCCAATACACTCATTACATTATATACCCATTTGCCACGCAAAGACGGAACAAATCGGGCATGAATAACAAAGGCATAGAGCATGATACTAATAAGCGCCCAAGTTTCTTTTGGATCCCAACCCCAGTAACGACCCCAACTTTCGTTGGCCCATTGTCCTCCCAAAAAGTTTCCAATGGTGAGCATAACCAATCCAATAGTCAATGCCAACTCGTTGATGTAGGTTATTTCTTGAATATTTAGGTTCATTTTTTCCTTGTTTTTGTCGGTTGTGAAAATCATCAAAAACAGGGCAACTATTCCCAAAACCATAGCCAAAGCAAATGGACCATAACTGGCCACAATTACAGCTACGTGAATCATCAGCCAATACGAATTCAACACCGGTTGAAGATTGGCAATAGATGGATCCATCCAATTCCAATGTGCAATCATGAGAATCATGGAGGCAACAAAGGTTCCCGAAGCTACGGTAAGTTTGGATTTTCGGTCGAAAGCCAAGGTAAAAAACATGGTGGCCCAAGCTACATAGATCATGCTTTCGTAGGCATCACTCCAAGGCGCGTGCCCTGAAATGTACCAGCGTGCAGCCAAGCCTGCGGTATGCAACACAAAAAACAAGGCGATGCCAACATGAAACACATTATTCAGGATGCGTAAAAATTTGTTCTCAAAAAAGATATGCAATATCGTAACCACCAACATCAATACGCCCGCCAACATATACCAATAGAATAGTTTTTTGAAAACATCATATTTGTTGTAGGTGATCTCGGCATTAATTTTATCGTCGGTTGGACGCACCGCGCTGCCATACTTTTTTTGGTAATTTCCCATACTTTTCAGGTAGAAATCGGCATTGGTATAATCCTTTTTAACATAGGCTGTATCTAAGGTGTTTAAATACAAGGGCAACACATTCTTGGTAAAGGTTAAATCCATGCCTTTAATGGCAGAACGATCAAGTTCTAAATAAGAAATCCACTTGTTATTGGCGTCATTGGGTACTGGAAAAATGCGCAATATGCTTCCACTCAAGGCGGCATTTAACAGGTTTACTTTTTTGTCGGCTTCAATAAAATCCTTTTGAAACTGATTGGGTACTGCGGCTTTGTAGGCTTCATCCAAATAAGGCGACAATTTGTAGTTTCCTTTTTCATCAAAAAATTTGATAAATGGCGCATATTTGGCAGATTTATCAATCCCAATAATATTTCGAATGCTGTCGTTGCCTCTTTTGAGGTAAATTAACGGAACTTCAAACCACACACGAGGAAACTGAATCATCGACAAAAACACTTGATCGGCATTCATGTTTGCATAGGTGTCGCTCTTGCTTACTTTGCGCAACAGTTCAGATGAAAAAGTGTTTACAGGCTTCATCCGGCCTCCCTCGTCTTGAATAACCAAACGACCAAACTGAGCAGCATGGGCTTCGCTCACTTTATGCGTATTTAGAACAGAATCAATTTGTTTTTGTGTGGGCATTACGCCTTGGTGCAATTGAGCAAAGGTTGAACAACTCAATAAAAGCAGCAACACTGTAATGAACTTGCTTTTTTTGGTTTTTACTTGTTCCAGTTTGCGTTTTACATCGGCAAAGCGCGTGTTTTTATCAAACAAAATGGCCATCATCGCAAAAAACAACATAAAATACCCAATATAAGTTACTAAAGTTCCCCAAAAATCATGGTTTACCGACAGTATGGTTCCTTTTTCATCGGGATCAAATGACGACTGAAAAAAGCGGTAGCCCTTGTAATCGAGTACATGGTTCATATAAATTTCGTGGTTTTCTTTGTGTTTTCCGTCAATTACTTTTACGTCGCTTTGAAATGCCGAATAACTTTTTTCGGTTCCAGGATATTTAAGCGCCTTAAAATCAATAAGCTGAACCTGAAAAGGAGTAGTATATACTTTGCTGCCATAGGCCAATGTAAAATCCAATTTTCCCAACTTAACATTAACAGGAATACCCTCCTTGCCTTTGGAGCCCAAAACAGTAACTTCTTGTGTCAGGCCCTGTGATTCAACCGAGAGCACCAACGCATCTTCATGGGTTTTGGCTTTGTAATCAATTTTAGGGATCCACGTTTTGTTGCCTCGAATGGGTTGGTCTGGAAATACAAATTGAGCGCCACCCAAGTTGTATAAGGAACGAAACATCAAGGGCTGAACAGTGTTTTTTACTATACTGCCTTGCATTTTGTCGGCCATACGCATAAACTGTCCGTCAAATGGAGAATCCATGGTGATGGAATCCCCTTTTACCGTAATGTTTATGGCCCCTTTGGTGTATTTGTTTAACACAAACAAGGTGTTGTGTATGTCTTGAATTTCTCCCTCTTGCAGGTAATGTTCGTGTCGTGATCCTCCACTCGATTCAACCATTTTTAAATATAGTTTGCCTTTTGGATTGGCTTTTACTGATTCGGTTGCGCCCATAATGTAGTTGGTACAACGCACTGTAAATGGGATATCGGCAAATGAATTTTCAATAGAAAAATTTGAAGATGCAGCTGGCGAAAGCAAAAGCGGTTTTTCAAAAACCCTGCGTTTCATTGCGCCTTTGTACTCGCCATCAACAAATAGGGTGAGTTGTGTTTTTTCAGAAAAAATTTGCGCAGATGACTCCCCTTCTCGTATGGGCATAACGCCTTCAAAACTGATGTAACGGGTAATGCCTGCACCAATTAAAATGAATATAAAAGAAAGATGCAGCAATAAAGTAGCCCATTTTTCCTTTTTGAGTAGGTTGTATTTTTTAATGTTTCCAAAAAAGTTAAGCAAAAACAACACATGTATAGCCTCAAACCAAAGCGAGTTGTAAATCCATATTCTAGCGGTATCGGTATTGTAATAGCTTTCTATAAAGGTACCTGCAGCCATGGCAATGGCGTAAACCAAAAACAAGATAGCCATCAAGCGGGTAGAAAAAAGGGCGGAGAGTAACTTTTTTTGCATCATAATCAACAGTGTAAAGCGCTTGTAAAGCGCGGCAAAAGTAGCGAAAACAAGAATAAAAAAAGGATTAAATTCGCTAATTTAACATAGAATTTCAATTCGTTTTAATCGAATTAAACGGACGACTTAGACAAATTTTCAATAATTTAGCCCCATGATAAAAGTAGTCCTTTTTGGCGCTGGAAATGTGGCACAACACCTGATAATTGCCTTTCAACAATCGGGCAAGGTGGATGTGATTCAAGTAGTTGTTCGCGACAAAAACAAAGCCGAATTGTCAATCGCTTCCAATCGAATTACCGAGAACTGGCAAGAGATTGCCCAAGCCGATATCTACTTATTTGCCGTTTCTGACGGGGCAATTAGTGAACTTTCAACCAAATTGCCGTTCAACAATGCGCTGGTAGCACATACTTCAGGTAGCGTAGCCCTCAACGCGCTTGACTCCAAAAACAGACGAGCTGTATTTTATCCGTTGCAAACGTTTTCAAAAAGCCGAGCAGTAGATTACTCGTATGTGCCTGTGTGCATTGAATGGGAAAACACAAAAGACCAACAACTACTCACGGATTTAGCTAGCTGTATTTCGCCCAATTGCTATGCAATCAATTCGGTGCAACGCAAAGCCCTGCATGTTGCAGCCGTAATGGTCAATAATTTCGTGAACCATTTGTACCACATTGGCGAAGAAATATGTGAAGAACACCAGGTTCCATTTGCAATTTTGGAACCGCTAATTGCTGAGACAGCCGAGAAAATAAAACACCTTTCTCCCCGTTTAGGACAAACGGGACCGGCAATTCGTCATGACCAAAAAACAATACAAGCCCATTTGGATTTGTTGACGCAACCCAATCACAAAGCAGTTTACAAGCTGCTTACCGACTCCATTCAAAACAATTACGCAGCAAAATAAGAAAGTATATACCTATGAGTTACAAAGAAACCATGAACCACATTGACACATTCATCTTTGACGTTGACGGTGTTCTAACCGATGGAACTGTACACATTTCACCTTCAGGTGAAATGCTGCGCAGCATGCACATTCGTGATGGATTTGCACTAAAAGCTGCACTTGAATCAGGCTACAAGGTCTGTATCATTTCAGGCGGAAGTAATGAAGGCGTTCGAATTCGTTTGCGCAATTTGGGCATTACCGACATTCATTTGGGCGTACCAGACAAAGTTCAAACATTCAAGGAGTATTGTATGGATTATCAAGTTGATCATAAAAAAGTGGCCTATATGGGCGATGACATTCCTGATTTTCATGTAATGCAATTGGTGGGTTTAGCAAGCTGTCCGCAGGATGCAAGCCCTGAGATAAAAGAAATAAGCTCCTATATTTCGCACAAAAATGGTGGAAAAGGTGCGGTTCGTGACCTCATTGAGCAAGTGATGCGCGTACAAGGAAAATGGCACGAATACTACAATGGCCAACACGATTAATTTGAGCCTGATGAAAAATTACCTTTCGTTTGTTCGGTTTCCAAATTTAGTATTGCTGGCACTTATGCAAGTTGTATTGCGGTATGGATTTTTAAAATTGAACACTCTGTTTTTAGCCTTAAGCGATGTGCAATTTGGTTTGCTGGTACTGTCTACGGTATTGCTTGCTGCAGCTGGATATGTGATTAACGATATTTTTGACCAAGAAGCAGATTCGGTCAATCGACCCACTTCCCATCACATTGGCCGAACAATTTCAGAAACCAATGCGTATACAGTCTATGTGGTTTTAAACTGCTTGGGCGTAGGCATTGGATTTTATTTGTCGCGCGTAATCGAGCGTCCGGGCTTTGTAGCTTTATTTATTTTGGTTGCGGCCTTGCTTTATTTTTATGCCACCACCTTAAAACAAATACTGTTACTGGGTAACTTAGTTGTGGCTGGATTGCTTTCGTTTAGTATTTTAATAGTTGGTTTTTTTGACATCTATCCGGCAACCTATGACGGCAATCAACAACTGATGTCCAACCTGTTTTCGATTCTTGTTGATTATTCGATTTTTGCCTTTATCCTTGGTCTTTATCGCGAATTGGTAAAAGATCTTGAAGATATTGAAGGCGATATACTACAAGGTAAACAAACCTTGCCTCAACTCTTGGGTGTTTCAATTGCAACAAAATTAATTTTTGTGCTTGGATTGATTCCGCAAGTACTTTTAGTGTATTACATCAACAAGTACTTTATTGCGTTTGATTTATATCCAGCGGCATTATTTGGACTTTTTGCCGTGGTAGGTCCATTACTGTATGTAAGTATTAAATTATTTAGCGCACAAACCAAAGCCGATTTTACACACATCAGCAACTGCTTAAAATGGGTAATCTTGGCTGGAATTGGATTTATTGCTGTGGTTTCTTTAAATATTTATTCTCTTCATGCTTAATCAACTCACCCAACCGTATCGATTTATTTTAGCATCGGCATCGCCCAGAAGACAACAGTTTTTCAAAGATTTACAGTTGGATGTACAAATTGAAATCAAACCCATTGAAGAAATCTACCCCGAGCACTTGCAATTTACTGACATTACCGATTATTTATCGGTACTCAAAAGCCAACCATTTATTCCTTCATTGCAAGAATTTGATGTACTAATTACGAGCGATACGCTAGTTTGGCAAAATGGTCAAGCAATTGGCAAACCAAATTCACGCGAAGAAGCAGTTGAGATGCTGTCGAATTTGGCCAATACCACGCACCAGGTAATTAGCTCTGTCACATTTACTACAATTCAGCAACAAACAACCCTAAACGACGTTACTGAAGTAACATTTGGTCCACTTACATTGGCTGAAATCAATTATTACCTTGACCAATATAAACCGTTTGACAAAGCGGGAAGTTATGGTATTCAAGATTGGATTGGTTTAGTTGGCGTACAACACATACGTGGTTCGTATGCAAATGTAATGGGATTGCCTGTCGAGAAAGTATACCGTCATCTTGTTTCAACCTATACAACTTTACCTCATGAACATTGAATTTACTAAAGAATGGATCGCCAGCATGGTGGCCTTACTTGTATTACTGATATCTCGGTTTATTGTAACCAAATTAGTTCGACGCTACGCTACATCAAGTCATATAATTGAAAAAAGAGCCAACTTAGTCATTAAATACTTGCACATTTTATTGGGCATTTTAGCCCTAATGGGGCTAATTGTTATTTGGGGTGTCGATAAAAAAACCATTTTCCTCACCATTTCATCAATTACCACAGTAGTAGGTGTGGCCATGTTTGCCACCTGGTCCATATTAAGTAATATTTCAGCTGGGGTAATTCTATTTTTCTTTTTTCCATTTCGCATTGGCGATACCATCAAAATTCATGACAAAGATTTTCCAATCGAAGCTGAAATCGAAGACATCAATGCCTTTCATGTTTTGCTCGTTACTGCTGAGGGAGAAAAAATCACTTACCCCAACAATCTACTGCTTCAAAAAGGCATATCTGTTTGCAGTAAAATAATTTAATTTTATAAGATAAATAGTACTTATTTGTTTAAATAATGCATTTAGTCGATTTATTTAAACATTTAGTCGATAATACGATTGATATAGTTTAGGTTTATACCACCCAAATCTACCTAAACAAAACCGTATGTTGACACTTCTAATTATTGCCCTAGGCAGTAAGCTGTATAAAAAAGTAAAAGCAGCTTAATTTCATCTATATTATTACTATTTTTGAAGCTATTGCTAATATATAATCATGCAAAAGCGGATACTTTTTGTAGTAGCACTAGTTCTTTTGAACTTTGGCTTAAGTTGCGCACAGGCGCCTAATAAACCTACGGCGGTTCAACTCTACAAACAACTTAAAAAACTCAATTTCTTAGGTTCTGTTTTATATGTCGCGGCTCATCCGGACGACGAAAACACGCGATTAATTTCGTACATGGCAAATGAACAATTGGCTCAAACTGCCTATTTGTCTATCACTCGCGGCGATGGCGGACAAAATTTGATTGGTCCAGAACTGCGCGAACTATTGGGAGTTATTCGTACACAAGAATTAATTGAAGCACGAAAAATAGATGGAGGATTTCAATATTTTACTCGGGCAAATGATTTTGGCTACTCCAAAAATCCATCTGAAACCCTTCAAATATGGAACAAAGCTGAAGTAATGCATGATCTGGTTTTTGCCATTCGGAAATTTCAACCCGACATTATCATCAATCGATTTGATGCCCGAACTCCCGGCAGCACGCACGGCCATCATACCGCCTCTGCGCTACTCAGTGAGGAAGCCTTTGAATTAAGCAATCAAGCTACTGTGTATCCTGAGCAACTTAAAACATACAAGCCCTGGCAAGCCAAAAGATTGTATTTCAATACCTCATGGTGGTTTTATGGCAGTAGAGAAAAGTTTCAAAAAGCAGATAAATCAAATTTATATCGCTTACAAACGGGTGTTTATTATGCCGCTGAAGGCAAATCAAATCAAGAAATTGCTGCATTAAGCCGAAGCAAACACCAATCGCAAGGTTTTGGCACAGCAGGAGAACGGGGCGAAGACAGCGAGTATTTAGAATTTTTAAAAGGTAGTCCTGTATCACAAGACCAACCCTTGTTTGATGGAATAGATACTTCTTGGAACAGAGTAAAGGACGGCAAAAAAATAGGAGTTCTAATAACCGAGACCATACAGCAGTATGATTTTACTAATCCGTCTAAAAGTGTATCCAATTTGGTTAAGATCTACCAATTGATTCAACAAATTGAAGACACACACTGGAAAACAATCAAAACAAACGAAATCAAAACACTTATTGCAGGCTGTGCCGGTTTGTATCTTGAAGGCATTGCCGATGTGGCAGAAACAACCGCTAATTCACGAATAAAAATTCAAGTTGAAGCAACCAATCGGTCTGAAATTCCCATCACCCTTACTGCCATCAAAATGCAGCCAGATTCGCCCTTTGTTTTTCAACCTCAAGCATTGGTTCCCAACATACCATATAAAACCAAACTCAATTGTAGTATTCCAAATTCGATTCGGAATACTCAACCCTATTGGTTAGATCAAGCCTACACCGACGGCATGTATCAGGTAAACGACACCACTCTCATTGGTCTGCCAGAAAAACCAAGAAGTATTCGTCTCACTTTTGAATTGACCCTATTTGACACAACCATTCCATTTGAGCGAATTGTACATTACCAATACACCGATGATGTAAAAGGCGAATTGCACATGCCACTTGATATAGTTCCAGCTGTAAGCGTTTCTGTTGTTGATGAAGTAATTTTATTTTCATCTACAAAACCAAAAAAAGTTCACGTAAAAGTTCGGGCAGGAAAAAATGATGTGCAGGGTGAAGTGAAATTAGATTTACCCGCTCATTGGCAATGTGAACCTAAGTCAATTCCATTTCAATTGCTAAACAAGCAAGAAGAACTCACAGTTGATTTTACCATTACACCGACACAAACAATAGAGAAAACCAGTCTTACGGCCTTTGCACTAGTTGATGGAGTGAAATACAACCAATCTCAACGTTTAATTCAATATCCTCACATCGATAAGCAACTTGTACTAAAACCTGCTTCTGCTACCTTAGTTCGTTTGGATTTGAAAACAGCTTCTAAAAATATAGGTTATCTCATGGGTGCAGGTGATGAGGTTCCAACTGGTTTGTTGCATATGGGGTATGCTGTTACCCTACTCCAACCCCAATTAATCTCTGCCGATTATCTCAAACCATTTGATGTAATAATTACAGGAATACGAGCCTACAACACCGTTCAGTCCTTGGCCAGCAAGCAGGCCTATTTATTGGACTTTGTGAAAAACGGAAAAACTTTGATTGTACAATACAACACACTAGATGAACTTACAACGCCCAATTTTTCGCCTTATCCGGTCAAAATATCAAGAGATCGAGTAACCGAAGAACAAGCAGAAGTACGCATTTTAGCTCCAAAACATCCGTTATTGAATTCCCCAAACAAGATAAGCACTACCGATTTTACAAATTGGAAACAAGAAATCGGCTTGTATTTTCCTAGCGAATGGGATTCTGCCTTTACACCTTTATTGAGTGCCAACGACACGGGTGAATCACCCAAAAACGGTCTGCTCTTACATGCCAAATACGGTTCAGGAAATTACATTTATACCGGACTTAGTTTTTTTAGGGAATTGCCCGAAGGCGTTCCGGGTGCCTACCGATTATTGGCTAATCTTATATCTATAGAATAAAACATGAAAGAAGAAATTGGAATTTGGAAAAAAAGTTACAGCTGGGTGCTGCTAGCCAATGTGTTGTATGTAGTTGTGTTTTCTATATTGATGTTTATTTTTTCCTAAAATGCAGCAACTCGATTGGATTATACTTAGTGTAACGCTACTGTTTATTGTGGTGTATGGTGTGTGGAAAACCAAAGGAAGTCAAAATGTGGAAGATTACATTTTAAGCAATCACACCACCCCTTGGCATGTGGTTGGACTTTCGGTTATGGCCACGCAGGCAAGTGCGATTACGTTTTTGTCTACACCCGGTCAAGCTTACCATGACGGCATGGGTTTTGTGCAATTTTACTTGGGATTGCCCCTGGCCATGGTTGTAATTTGTTACACTTTTATTCCAATTTATCACCGGCTTAAAGTGTTTACTGCCTATGAATTCTTAGAGCAACGCTTTGATTTAAAAACACGTACGCTAGCTTCAATTTTATTTCTGGTACAACGCGGATTGGGTACGGGAATTACAATCTATGCGCCAGCCATTGTCTTATCGGCCATATTGGGTTGGCACCTTACCTGGCTTATTGTTGTAATTGGGGTTTTGGTAATTATTTACACGGTTTCGGGAGGCACCAAAGCGGTAAATGTGACACAAAAACACCAAATGTTTGTGATTCTGGTTGGATTGGTAATTGCCTTTTATTTGATCTTGCATCTACTCCCCAACGACATGTCATTAACCAACGCATTACACATTGCAGGAGCCAATCACAAGATGGAAATTCTAGACTTTTCGTTTGATCCCGAAACACGTTATACTTTTTGGAGCGGCATTACAGGTGGGTTTTTCTTGGCCCTTTCCTATTTTGGTACCGATCAATCTCAGGTGGGCCGCTATTTGTCGGGGAAATCTGTACGGGAAAGCCAAATGGGGCTCATTATGAACGGATTTTTAAAAGTACCCATGATGTTTTTTATCTTGTTAATTGGTGTAATGGTTTTTGTGTTTTTTCAGTTTAATCCAGCACCTGTTAACTTCAATCCAAACAACAAAGCGGCTGTTGAGCAATCGGCTTACCGGAGTGAATACCTTGCTTTGGAGCAAAAAATGAACAAATTATCTGATGAGAAAAAAGAAATCAACCTGATCTATATTGATCATCTAAACCAAAACTACGACAACCCAATACTTCGCAAAGAATTGGTTGCACTAAGCAGCAAAGAAAATGATCTGCGTGAACAAGCACGAGATATTATTTCTAAAGCCGACAAAAAAGCCGAAACGAATGACAAAGACTATGTATTTATCTATTTCATTTTGCATTATTTGCCGCAGGGATTAATTGGATTGTTGTTGGCCGTAATATTATCAGCTGCCATGTCATCAACCGCATCGGGAATCAGCGCATTGGCCACAACTACTGCCATAGACTTATACAAACGCAACGTCACTACTCCAAAATCGCCAAAACATTATGTCAATGCTACAAAGGTTTTCACCGTTTTGTGGGGTGTAATAGCTATACTCTTTGCTTGCATGGGCACCTTATTTGAAAACTTAATTCAATTGGTAAATATTATTGGTTCCTTATTTTATGGAACTGTATTGGGTATTTTTTTAGTAGGATTCTACCTTAAAAAAATCAATGCTTTTGCGATATTTTGGGCCGCCGTTTGCAGCCAGTTGGCCATTTTCTATATTTATTATTTAGATATCGTTGGTTTTTTATGGCTAAATTTTATTGGCGCATTAATTACCATTACGCTCGCTTGGTTAATTCAGACAGGCAAAAATAGTAGTGCAAAAAAAATCCCGTTACAGTAACGGGATTTGATTTTTATTTGTGTTGATTTATTTCTTTGACCACTCGGCAATGCTGTCGTTGTTCATTTTTATATAATCCGCATTTTTTGCATCTGTTGCAGCAGCCAACGAAAGTTTCGCTGTTTCAATTGCTCCTTTTTTATCACCCAACTTGGCTTGAATCAGTGATTTTTGACGCAACATCCAAAATGGGGCATCTTTGCTCATGCTTATCCCTTTGCTTACATATTCTAACGCTTTAACTAAGTCTCCATTTGAGGTAAAGAAAAACACACCTGCCGAATAGTAATCATTTGCACTAGGTCCTGCCAAGGTTTTCTCAATACTGGCCATGGCTGTTTTGTAGGTTGGAACATCAAATTTTAAGGAAGCCAAAGAACGTTCCCATGATAAATCTATTGTGGCACAATTTACATCAATTGGATTTACTGCTATAGTAAAAGCCTCGGTTGATTTAGAAGTAATTTCTGGTTTCACAACAGTACGCAAAGCAACTTTGCTTTCATCAAGAACGTCAGGCGTTCCCCAGTTGTCATTTTCTTTGTAGAATACAAATTCCCACGTATCGATTTTAGGAACAGTAAACAAGGCATACTTGCCGGCTTTTAAGGTTTTGCCCTCAATCACAACGTCATCAGAAAAAGATACAGTTGTATTAAAATTGGCTCCCGTGCGCCATAATCTGCCAAAAGGCACGAGCTCTCCAAATACTTTTCGCCCTTTCATTGCCGGACGACTGTATTCTACAACCACTTCGGTTAAACCAATAATTTGTGTCAAACTAGCTTTTGGGCTAGGTTGCGGTGTTTTTACTTGCGCAAACGCCATCGTGCTGCACAAAACGATTAATGCATATAATTTTTTCATAGTGTAAATTTTTGTCAAAAATACACATTTATTTGGCAAATTTTGTTTAACATTTATACTATTTTGTTAAACATATTTATACTTTTGTAAAAATTAATAACCATGAAACTTTACCAGTTAAAAAGCACGCAATTCTTGCCCATTAGCCTTGATCAGGCCTGGGAATTTTTATCCGACCCTCGAAATCTTAAAACCATTACACCCGACTACATGGGCTTTGAAATTTGTGATGGTGCCGACAGACCCATGTACCAAGGACAAATTATTCAATACATCGTTACTCCGGTATTCGGAATCAAAACCAAATGGGTAACCGAAATTACTCATGTGGTTGATAAATCGTTTTTTGTTGATGAGCAACGTTTTGGTCCTTATGCGTTTTGGCACCACAAACATTTTTTAAAAGAAGTTCCCGGCGGAGTTGAAATGGAAGATATCATTGATTATAAAATCCCGTTTGGTTGGCTTGGACAATTGGTTCACCCCATTTTAGTGAAACCCAAACTAAACGAAATATTCAACTACCGAACACAAAAACTCACTGAACTCTTTGGTTTATAAACCTTACAATTATGAAAAATATAGTACTTATTGGTGGCTCGTATGGCATTGGATTAGCCATAGCCGAATTCATGCAAAACGAATATCAACTTTATATTTTGGCCCGAACAGCGCCACAAACAGCTATCCAAGCTACCTTCATACCTTTTGATGCCAGCACTGATGATTTTCCACTTGCCCAACTACCAGATACAATTGATGGATTTGTGTATTGCCCAGGAAGCATTAATCTACGTCCATTTCGTGGGCTAAAGATGGAGAATTTTGAGCAAGATATGCAGATAAATTTCTTTCAAATGGCGCGTTGTTTACAAGCGGCTATGCCAAAATTAACAAACAGTACATCGGCAAGCGTAGTGTTGTTTAGCAGTGTAGCTGCCAGCATGGGAATGCCTTTTCACTCCAGTATTGCAGCGGCTAAGGGGGCAGTTGAAGGTTTTGCTAAAGCCATAGCAGCCGAATATGCACCTCAATTGCGGGTTAATGTTATTGCACCTTCGCTTACACATACTCCCCTGGCCGATAAATTTTTGAATAGCGAGCTCAAACAAGAAAAAGCCAATGAACGTCATCCGTTAAAACGCTATGGACAAGCCAATGATATGGCCCAAATGGCGGTTTTTCTTCTTAGTGAAAAAAGCAGTTGGATGTCGGGTCAAGTAATGCATTTGGATGGAGGAATGTCGACACTTTTAGTACATTCGTAATCAAATTATTCCCATGACATTATTTTGGTTTAGAAGAGATTTACGGCTTTACGACAACACGGCACTATATCATGCATTAACGGATCAAACTGATGTGTTCCCGCTATTTATTTTTGATACGACTATTCTAAACCAGTTGGATAAACAAGATGCGCGAGTAAATTTTATTCATGAATTGTTGACTAAAATTCAAACGCAATTGCAGCAAAACGGAAAATCATTGGCTGTATTTCATGGAGATCCCGTTGCTATTATAGCAGAATTGATTGAAAAGCATCCCATAGAAGCGGTATATGCCAACCGGGATTATGAACCCAATGCCCGGAAGCGCGATAAAGCCATTTTTGAATTATTGGCTTCTAAAAACATTCCGTTTAAAACCTATAAAGACCAAGTAATTTTTGAAAAAAATGAAGTCGTTAAAGACGACGGTTTGCCCTATGTGGTCTACACACCTTATGCCAACAAATGGAAAAGTAAGTTGCAAACAATTCAACTGAATTTCACTGAATCTGAAAACCATTTACAACAACTTGTTACTCACAATTATCCATTTCTTTGTTTGGAGGATATTGGATTTAGTAAACCAACAATACAGGTTGTCAACTATGATGTTTCTGAACAATTAATTGACCAATACGAACAAACGCGCAATTTTCCAGCACTAAACAAAACTTCTTTTTTGGGTGCTCATCTTCGATTTGGTGCGGTTAGCATTCGGGAAATGGTTCAAAAAGCAAGTAAATCGGCGCAACCAACTTTTTTAAGCGAACTCATTTGGCGGGAATTTTTCATGCAAATTTTATGGCATTTTCCACACACTGCAAATTCTAGCTTTAAATCCAAATACGATGCAATTCAGTGGAACAATAACGAAGCTGACTTTGAAAAATGGTGCAACGGGCAAACCGGTTATCCATTTGTTGATGCTGGCATGCGCGAATTAAATGCCACAGGACATATGCACAACAGAGTTCGTATGGTTGTAGCTAGTTTTTTGTGTAAGCACTTGCTAATTGATTGGCGTTGGGGAGAAACGTATTTTGCGCAAAAACTCTTGGATTATGAACAAGCCAGTAATGTGGGGAATTGGCAGTGGGCTGCGGGAAGTGGCGTAGATGCTGCTCCCTACTTTCGCATCTTTAATCCCAGCGAACAGATTAAGAAATTTGACAAGCAATTCGAATACATCAAAAAATGGGTGCCCGAACTCAATGAACTCTCCTATCCTAGCCCAATTATTGACCATAAGTTTGCGCGAGAGCGATGTTTGAAAGTATATAAAGCAGCTGTAGGCTAAAACAAAAAACCACCTTTGGGGAAGGTGGTTCAATGTCAAAAAAACTAAACTAAACTCAATTTAAACACTATTTTTTTAAGAAGATATTGGTGTAATATTTTTTTCCAGTAAGTGAATCTACTCGAATAGAGATTCCAAAGTGGGTAAATGCGCCTTCAATATTGGCTTTGTGAGCCGGACTATTCAACCAGGCATTCAGAGCAGAACTAGGAGTAGCAAAATTGTACGCTACATTTTCATTTACCTTAACAGCGCCCAATACAGCAATTATGTTGTGAGAACGTTGTTCAAATAAGTCATGATTCACCACTTTTTTAGCAATCATATACACATTGTGTTCCTCTGATTTATAAGATACATGGTTTACTACTTCTAAAGCATTTAAACCTCTGCTAATTCTGTATTCGTTAATTAAATCGGCCAATTCCATTTCATCAGCTGAGTAAGCATACTGTTGGATTAATTCGGGTTTTGCTACATTATCTTCAGTTGCATTTGATGAACATGAAGACAAACTGAGCATTAAGGCTACTACTAAGAAGGAGTTGAGTACAAGTGATTTCATAATCAGTAGGTGTTAGTTTACAGTAGATTTGGGCAAATTTTAGTAAACAATTAATTTTCTTTTGACAGGACAATAGTACGTCGATTATCGTTAAAGTGTCAAATTAAATCGATGAAATGCACTTTTATTAATTTTTATACTATATTTTTCTTACATTTAATTAATTGATGCCATAAAAAAACTCCATCGCTGGAGTTTAGGTAATTCGGAATCTAAAATAAATTAAGGTGCCAACCGATCAATGCTCCAAGAAAAATCTGACTCAGAGGAGTAACGAATGCGATCGTGTAAACGATTAGGACGTCCTTGCCAAAATTCAATTGAATGCGGTTGTACAAGGTATCCACCCCAATTTGCTGGTCTTTTTGGTTCAGCATTAATGTGGTTTTGCTCTAGTTCTCGTAACCGGGTTTCTAAAAAAGTACGGTTGGGAATAACTTCACTTTGAGGAGAAACAATTGCACCCAACTGACTGCCAAAGGGGCGAGAATAAAAATAGGCATCTGACTGTGCAGCTGACAAAAGAACTGCTGTTCCTTTTATAATAACTTGACGTTCCAAGGTATTCCAAAAAAAAGACAAACATACATTTGGGTTAACAGCAATCGCTTTACCCTTTTCGGAATCATAATTGGTATAAAAAACAAAACCTTCTTCGTTGTATTGTTTCAATAAAACTACTCGAGATTTTGGAAATCCATCTAATCCAATACTGGCAACAGTCATGGCATTTACCTCATCAATTCCACCAAAATCTTGCACTTCGTGAAACCAACGGTGAAATAAATTAATGGGATCAGAAGGAATATTATCTTCCAATAACGCACTTTTTTCGTAGGATTTTCGATAGTTGCTTAAGTCTTTCATGCTGATTGTATTGAAAAACGAAGGTACTTTATTTTACCTGATTTTAAAATTCAAATTGAAGTCCATCGTTGGCCAATAAAACGGCCTCAAAATGCTCTAGGGCTTCTTGTTTAAACAATTCAATATTGGCATAACGTGTTGAATAATGGCCTAAAATTAACTGGCTTACGCCCGCTTTCTGTGCAATCATTGCTGCTTGTTTGGCAGTGGCATGCATGGTTTTTTTGGCCAAGGCTTCCTCTGATTCCAAAAAGGTACTTTCGTGGTACAAAACAGTTGCGTTTTGAATGTACGGAATAATCAATTCGGTGTATTTGGTATCCGAACAATAGGCATAACTTTTGGAGGCTGGCGGATCAAAGCTCAAATCTGAATTGGGAATTATTCGTCCATCTTCAAGCGTGATGTCTTTGCCGTTTTTTATGTTTTGGAAATAGCAGGTATCAATTTCGTAATTTAATACCGCATTCATATCCAACTTTCGCTCTGACGACTTTTCTTGAAACAAAAATCCGTTGGTATACACGCGGTGCTTGAGCGGAAAACTGCGTACAATTACTTTGTCGTCTTCAAACAACACTTGGGATTCTTTTGACGTCAATTCATGAAAAATCAAATCAAACTTTGGCCAAGATTCTGATAAGCGCAATTGCAAATGAATAATTTCTTGGATGCCTTTTGGGCCATAAATATGCAATTCATTTGCCCGACTCAACAAAGAAAATGTAGAGATTAGGCCAATTAAACCATAAAAATGATCACCATGCAAATGCGAAATAAACACACGATCTATTTTAGTAAATTTAATTTTCTGTTTGCGCAATTGCACCTGGGTTCCTTCGCCACAATCAATTAGAAAATGATGATTGCGAATTTCCAAAACCTGAGAAGTTGGATTGGTAAGGGTGCGCGGAGTGGCTGCATAACAGCCCAAAATGGTAAGGTTCATTTGAATTAAAAGCCTAAATCGCGCTCAATTTCATCCAATTCAATTAAATCATGGGCTTCCAATTGTGAGGGAACGACTGTAAGTTTAGCTGAAATTGTATTAAAATCAATGTCATTGGCCACAATCACAAATGATTTTTTGGCCGCTTTATGAATTTTGGATATAACCAAAAACAGATTGAGTTGTTTGATTGTTAACGCGTTATAGTGTGTAAGATCTACAATAATATTTTCTTTTTCGAAGCTTTTGTATTCGTGAGTAAGTTTTTCTACAAACGACTCCAGATTTCCTTGGGTATCTTTAATCAGTACAGCGTGTTTTTGGCGTTCTACTTTCATGTGTTAGGATTGTATTTTTGAGGCCAATAAATAAATCACAGCCATCCGAATAGCGACCCCGTTTTCTACTTGATTTAAAATCACCGATTGTGATGAATCGGCTACTTCAGAAGTAATTTCTACACCTCGATTAATAGGACCTGGGTGCATGATCACAATTTCTTTGGACAAGGAATCCAAAAGCGGCTTGTCTACTCCATATTGCTGGGCATATTCGCGGGTAGACGGAAAATAATTTACGTCCATGCGCTCGTTTTGCACGCGAAGCATATTGGCCACATCACACCATTCGAGGGCTTTGCGCAAATTGGGCTCAACGTTTACCCCCAACGACTCTATGTAGCGTGGAATCAAGGTTTTGGGTCCGCATACTTTAACCTCTGCACCTTGCATTTGCAGGGCATATATATTAGAAAGCGCCACTCTAGAATGCAAAATATCGCCTACAATGACTACTTTTTTACCGCCTACTTCTCCCAATCGTTCGCGTATCGAATAACTATCCAAGAGCGCTTGCGTTGGATGTTCGTGTGCGCCATCGCCAGCATTCACGATACTGGCCTTTACTTTTTGCGACAAAAAATGAGCTGCTCCCGGCGAGGAATGACGCATCACAACCATGTCCACCTTCATCGATAAAATGTTGTTTACAGTGTCAATTAAGGTCTCCCCTTTTTTAACCGAAGATTGCGCGGCCGAAAAACTGATTACATCGGCTGACAAACGTTTTTGCGCCAACTCAAACGACAATTTGGTTCGGGTACTGTTTTCAAAAAAAATATTAGCAATGGTAATGTCTCGTAAGGATGGAACTTTTTTGATGGGGCGGTTGATGACTTCTTTAAAGTGATCGGCCGTTTCAAAAATCAATTGAATATCTTCAGGCTGAAGGTATTTTATTCCCAATAAATGATTGACACTTAATTCACTCATGCTGTAGTTGTAGTTTGTGTAGTTGTTGTTGGAACCAAATAAACGGCATCTTCTCCGTCTTGTTCTTTCCAATGGACTTTTACTTTTTCATGGTTGATGGCATCTACCTGACGACCTCTGTAATCAGGCTGTATAGGCAAATGACGACTAAATCGACGGTCAATGAGCACCAATAATTCAATTTCGGCGGGACGACCAAACGACTGAATAGCAGTTAGCGCTGAGCGAATGCTTCGGCCTGTATACAACACATCGTCAATAAAGATGACTTTTTTGTTTTCGACTAGAAAATCAATTGTGGTTGAATTGGCCTCGATGGGCATCGCGGTGCGGCGAAAATCGTCTCTAAAAAAAGTGATGTCCAAATAACCCAAAGCGATTGTAGGCACTTGGTATTCCTGCTCCAGCAGTTGTTTGATTCGCTCGGCAAGAAACACCCCTCGCGGTTGAATTCCAACCAAAACTGTATTTGAAAAATCAAGGTGCTTTTCAATTAACTGACACGCCAAACGATGCAAGATGATGGCAACTTCTTTTTCACTGAGCAATACTTTTTGACTCATGGGTGCGTGGGTTTGGGTGGTAAAATTAGTATTTTTTATAGACCTTTTTTAGTTTTTCTTAGTCAATCTAAATTTTTTATTTACCCATAACCCAATTGAGCTATTTTAAACCAAGGAATTGAAAACAAAAAAATCCCAAAAAAGGGATTTTTATTCGTTATTCGAAGCCATTAAAGAAATTACTTGGCATACATTTTAGCACGCAATTCTTGCACTTTTTCGTCATCCAAATAATCGTCAAAGGTCATGTAGCGGTCAATTACTCCTTTTGGTGTAAGCTCCACTACTCGATTCCCAACGGTTTGTGCAAACTCGTGATCGTGTGTGGTAAATATCACTGATCCTTTAAAGTTTTTCAAGGAATTATTAAAAGCCGTTATCGACTCCAAATCCAAGTGATTAGTGGGTTCGTCGAGCATCAAAATATTGGCGCGTTCCATCATCATGCGCGACAACATGCAACGCACTTTTTCTCCTCCCGACAAAACACGACTAGTTTTTAGC
>JBJOOG010000140.1:0-3575 GCA_046051465.1 Bacteroidota bacterium
TCATATGCTTTTTTCAAATCGGTTACTACATTCAAGGATTTAATGCCGTCAGTAAATGGCACTACAATGCGCTCAAACTGATTGGATACGTCTTCGTACACATTTTTTATAATCGGCATGGCCTCGCGTGCGGTACGTTCGGTTTTTTCAGTATAGAATGAAAATGCGACTTTGTATATTTTTCCCGTGATATCCGAATCAGACATGCGCTCGAATTCACTTTCTGAAATTGGGGAAGTAATCGCAAAATAACGAATCAAATCAAATTCAAAATTTTTGAAATCGCTGTTGTTTTTGTTGTTGCGCACAATGTTTTCGCAGGTGTCATACAACATGTTGGCGATATCTACTTTCAAACGTTCTCCGTGCAAGGCATGGCGACGTCTTTTGTAAACCACTTCACGTTGTGCATTCATCACGTCATCGTATTCCAATAAACGTTTACGCACCCCAAAGTTGTTTTCTTCTACTTTTTTCTGCGCACGCTCGATTGATTTGGTCATCATAGAATGCTGAATCACTTCGCCTTCTTTGAGTCCCATTCTATCCATGATTTTGGCTACACGCTCTGATCCAAATAAACGCATCAAGTTGTCTTCGAGCGACACATAAAATTGTGAGCTACCCACATCTCCTTGACGACCTGCACGTCCACGCAACTGTCTGTCTACACGTCGAGAATCGTGGCGTTCGGTTCCAATGATAGCCAAACCGCCGGCTGCTTTTACTTCGGGCGATAATTTAATATCCGTTCCACGACCCGCCATGTTGGTGGCAATCGTAACCACGCCTGATTTTCCTGCTTCCTCAACAATTTGCGCTTCTTGCTTGTGCATTTTGGCATTCAATACGTTGTGGGGAATATTGCGCATCTTCAGCATACGGCTCAATAATTCGGATATTTCTACCGAGGTAGTTCCAATCAAAACCGGACGACCTGCTTGCGAAAGTTCAGTCACGTCTTCTATAACCGCATTGAATTTCTCGCGGGTGGTTTTATATATTAAATCTTCTTTGTCTTTTCTGGCCATCGGACGATTGGTTGGAATTTCAACCACATCCAATTTGTAAATTTCCCAAAGTTCGCCGGCTTCAGTTACTGCCGTTCCCGTCATACCCGCCAATTTGCTGTACATTCTAAAGTAGTTTTGCAACGTTACCGTAGCAAAAGTTTGGGTAGCGGCTTCGATTTTTACGTTTTCTTTGGCCTCAATCGCTTGGTGTAATCCATCTGAGTAACGACGTCCGTCCATGATACGACCGGTTTGCTCGTCTACGATGAGGATTTTGTTGTCCATGATCACGTATTCCACGTCTTTTTCAAACAAGGTGTACGCTTTCAATAATTGGGTTAGGGTATGGATGCGCTCGCTTTTGATCGAGAAATCTTGAAACAACTTCTCTTTTTCTTCGGCTTCGGCATCTTTGTCCAAGTTCATTTTTTCGATGCGGGCAATTTCGGTGCCAATGTCTGGTAAAACAAAGAAGTTTCCGTCGGTATCCGATGACAAGAATTTGATTCCGTTGTCGGTCAATTCAACTTGGTTGTTTTTTTCTTCGATTACAAAGTACAAGGCCTCATCAATGATATGCATTTCCCGGTTGTTGTCTTGCATGTATTGATTTTCTGTTTTTTGCAACAGCTGCTTCATGCCTTCTTCACTCAAAAATTTGATGAGTGCTTTGTTTTTGGGTAAACTTCTAAAGGCGCGCAACAAGTTGAATCCACCGTCTTTGGTGTTTCCTTCTTTGATCAGGCGTTTGGCTTCGGTCAAAAATCCGTTGCTCAACTGGCGTTGTAAGTTGACTAGGTTTTCAATTTTGGGTTTCAATTCATTAAACTCATGACGATCGCCTTGCGGAACCGGTCCAGAGATAATCAAAGGCGTACGGGCATCATCAATCAATACCGAATCCACCTCATCGACAATGGCAAAATTGTGTTTACGTTGCACCAAATCTTCGGGCGAATGCGCCATGTTGTCGCGCAAATAATCAAATCCAAATTCGTTATTGGTTCCGTAGGTAATGTCGGCGTCATAGGCTTTTTTACGACCTTCAGAGTTGGGTTGGTGGTTGTCAATGCAATCTACCGTCAAACCATGAAACTCAAAAAGGGGAGCTTTCCAGGTGCTGTCCCGTTTGGCCAAGTAATCATTTACGGTTACCAAATGCACGCCGTTTCCGGTAAGTGCATTCAAATACAAAGGCAAGGTAGCCACTAACGTTTTTCCTTCACCTGTTTGCATTTCTGAGATTTTCCCCGAGTGCAACACCATTCCACCGATCAGCTGCACATCATAATGCACCATATCCCAAGTGATTTCTTTTCCGGCTGCATTCCACGAATTGGCCCAAATGGCTTGGTCCCCGTTTAGCGTAATGTAGGTTTTGGTTGCTGATAATTCGCGGTCTTTGGCAGTAGCCGTAACCGTTAGGGATGTATTTTCTTTAAAACGACGTGCTGTTTCTTTCACCACCGCAAAAGCTTCGGGCAATAAGTCGTTGAGTACTTTTTCGGAGATTTCGTAGGCCTCTTTTTCGAGTGCATCAATTCCGGCATAAATGTCTTCGCGTTGATCAATGTCAGTTACGCTTTCGGCTTCCTCTTTTAAGGCAGCGATTTTACTGTCTTTATCGGCACGTGCGGCTTGTATTTTGGCTTTAAATTCGGCTGTTTTGGCGCGTAATTCATCGTGTGAAAGTTGTTGTAAAACAGATTCAAATGCCAAAGCTTTGTTTAAACTTCCTTGAAGGTCTTTCACATCTTGTTGTGATTTATCTCCTACAAAAAGCTTTAATATGTTGTTGATGAAACTCATAATATCGGTGGTAATTTCGTAAATTTTAAAGTGGTCAAATTTAGATAAAAAAAAAGCCTCACAGGAGACTTTTCAATTGTTTTTAACTAATTTTTTTAATATTCATCCTCGTTCCAAAGATAATCTTCGTCGGTTGGATAATCGGGCCAAATTTCCTCCATCGATTCGTAGATTTCACCTTCATCTTCAATAGATTGCAAGTTTTCTACCACTTCTAATGGAGCGCCAGCTCTGATTGCATAATCAATCAATTCATCTTTGGTCGCAGGCCAAGGCGCATCGCTCAAATAAGAGGCTAATTCTAATGTCCAATACATCTTCGTTTTTGTTTAATTTTATGCAAAAATAAATTTTTTACTCAAAAAGTCAAGTAATTGTTGATTTATTTTTTAATAGATTAATAATGTGTTAGTTAGAGGTGAAAAATACGTGAAAATTTGTCCATAAATAAGCAGTTATTTTCTTATTTTCTAGGAATCCATTTTATTTCATTGGCACCCAATTCAAACGATAATTTTCGAGCTAAAACAAAAAGGTAATCCGACAGTCTATTCAAGTAGGCTAATGCCAATGGATGCACTTCTTCATATTGATTTAAATGCACGGCCAATCTTTCGGCACGGCGACAAATACAGCGGGCAATGTGGCAATGCGATACGGTTGGGTGACCTCCAGGTAAAATAAAATGAGTCATGGGCGCCAAACTGTTTTCCATGCGGTCCATTTCGTTCTCTAGAAAAGTAATATCATCGG
>JBJOOG010000141.1:0-4123 GCA_046051465.1 Bacteroidota bacterium
ATGTTGGATGGCGCTCGACAGATGTACATCTGTACTTTTGATCTACACCTTTTGCTACTTAATCTTGGTCAATCATAAACAAATCGGCCGAAATGCCATCGCACAAAAATTTGCCTTTTGGTGTAGTGGTAACAATATTGTGTTCTACCTGCAACAAACCCGATTGCAAATGAGGTTGAATTTGTGTGTGTAGGTACTCCAAATAAGCCAGGCCAAATTGGGATTCAATATGGGCAAATGATACTCCCCATATGGTGCGTAAGCCTGTCATAACGTATTCGTTATAGCGATCGGTGATGCTCAAAATTTCAGTTTCTGAAGGTAGTATCTGGTTTTGAATTGACTTGATGTATTTTGCATTATTTGACACATTCCATGAGCGTGTGTGCCCATCAAAACTATGTGCCGAAGGACCAATGCCCAGGTACTTTTTACCTAGCCAATAACTCGAATTGTTGCGCGAAAAATAGCCTGGTTTGCCAAAATTAGACAACTCATAGTGCACAAAACCCTTGGCTTGGAGTAGCTCTACCAACAACCTAAAATGGGCTTCGGCTTGCGATTCATCGAGGGCGGGCATTTGCTTTTTTTGTATAAATTGATGCAAAGCCGTTTTGGGCTCTACCGTTAAGGCATAAGCCGAAATATGCGGCACACCAAACGAGAGCGCCGTTTCGATATTTTGTCGCCATTTTTCATCCGATAAAGCAGGTATGCCGTAGATAAGATCAAGGGTGATATTGTCAAAATAGGTGGTAGCCAATGCCAAACTCTGCTTTGCCTGTTCGGCATTATGGGCGCGGTTCATCAGTTGCAAATCGGCATCAAAAAAAGATTGTATGCCAATACTCAAGCGGTTAATTCTAGATTTAGCAAGTAATAGTAAGTAATCGGGTGACAAATCATCGGGGTTGGCTTCGAGGGTAATTTCTGGTTTTTCAATTACCTGAAAATGGTGGTACACCGCATCTAAAATTAAATTTAACTCCTCAATGGTTAAAACCGAGGGCGTGCCACCGCCAAAATAAATAGTTTCTATTGCCTCGTTTTGCCAACTGCTTTTACGTAATCGAATTTCATCAAGTAACGCATGTATCAATTGGGTTTTGTTCTTAACCGAGGTCGAAAAATGAAAGTCGCAATAATGACAGGCCTGCTTGCAAAACGGAATATGGATGTATATGCCAGCCATTTAATTTGAAGATTTATCTATATAAAAATGAAATGCCAAGTTATTTCACTCTGTTTTCATTCTGTTTCACAAAGGCATCCCAACCGCTGTAACTTTTGCTGCCAGTAACTTTTCCTGAATTAAAAAAATGACAAACCGCAGCGGCCAATCCATCGGTGGAGTCTAAGTTTTTGGGCAATTCTTTGAGGCCCAACAACTGCTGCAGCATTTTGGCCACCTGTTCTTTGCTTGCATTACCGTTGCCCGTTATGGCCATCTTAATTTTTTTGGGCTCGTATTCGGTAATGGGAATTTGACGCGATAAACCAGCTGCCATGGCTACTCCTTGGGCCCGTCCGAGCTTGAGCATGGATTGCACATTTTTACCAAAAAAAGGGGCTTCAATGGCAATCTCATCTGGATGATGCGTTTCAATGAGTTCTATGGTGCGCTCAAAAATAACTTTTAGCTTGGTGTAGTGGTCGTCGTATTTACTTAAAATCAATTCATTAAGCTGAACAAATTCCATCTTTTTATTGACTACTTTAATCAAGCCAAAACCCATGATGGTTGTGCCAGGATCGATGCCTAAAATGATGCGTTCCATAGGGTATTTGTTTGCCCCAAATATACTCTAAAATATAAATTACTTTCCCATCACAAAACGTGCATTCACGCCAATCAATTCAAAAAAAAAGGCCGTTGAAATAACGGCCTTCATTTATAGTTGGTACAATGCAATTAATTTAACACCAATTTACGGGTCACTTGTTTGTCTCCGTCTTTTACTTTCAACACATATACACCGGCTTGTAGCGCTTGCAATTGGATATTTTGGTTAATAAATCCTGTGTTTTCGATGTTTGAATGATACACCGATCGGCCACGCAAATCATACAATTCTACTTGAATGGCTTGAGAAGAATCTGAATTGAATTGAACTGTAAAGTTGCCTTGGGTAGGGTTTGGGAAAACTGTGAAGTTTGCCAAACTGTTTTGGTCAACACCCAACGGCACTTGAATTCCGCATGGATTTAAGCTCCAACCCACAATTGATCCACCGTCTTGATTGGCCGAATCCAATACACGTAATGTCCATGTTCCTTGCGAAGTTTGTCCGTTAAAGGCCGATAATACTTGCGTAGGTTTTACTGTACCAGAAATGGCTGGGTTATTGGCGCATACAATGGGAATCCCCGCATCGTCAAAGGTGGCAATTATATCATTTAAAGCCACATTGGTACACGGACGAGCCACCAATTGAACAGCTGTTCCAGCGGGGCTAATTAAGGTTAAGGTCAAATCACGTACCCAAGAGTGTGTAATATTTACACTCACATTTACATCGGTCAACGTGAGGTTTTCAGTTACCGCCAAAGTAGAATTTACGGTCACGTTGGCTGTAGAAGCAATGGTTAAAGGCACGTTGGCCGAAGGCAGAGTTGCACACAAAATATTACCAGTTGTAAATTGATTGGCTGTGCTAAACTCGCCTGAACAAGATGAATTTAAAGGACGAACTCTCCAATAGTAGTCGGTTTGGTTGCTCAAACCTGAAATGGCATAGCTATTTGACGAGGCTGTTCCGGTGGCTACAATTGTTGTAAATGCGGCATCGGTAGCTACCTCAACATCATAGGAAGTGGCATTGGCATCGGCAGTCCATGAAAGGGTTAAGGATGTCGCTTGGCTTCCGGCCAAATTGGCTGGACTCGTTAAGTTCACCCCTGCAAAACTGGAAGCAAACAATTGAAAGTTGATGGTAATGGTTTTTACAATTGAACCAGACGAAGCCGTAACTACAATTGGATAAATTCCTGGAGTTGCACCCGCTGTATTGTCTATACTCATCAACACAATACCCGTCGCGTTGATTGGATTAGTATTAAATGTAATCACAGATCCTGCAGGCGCACCGCTCGTTGTGAAACTAGTATTTTCAGCAAAACCCAAATAAGTGGTAAACTGAATGGCTTTCTCTACTGCTGTTCCAGCACAGGCTTGCGCAGTATTTCCGCCAATGGCATTGATGGTAAAATCAACCAAAGCCTCCGAAATGGTGAAATTGGTATTCGATATGTCATAAAAAATATGGTTGTGTCCTTTTACCATAATGCGGTTGGTTGAGCCAATGTTATTGGGCACTGTGATGGTTTCTGTTCCGTCATTTGGAACGGCGCTTGCCAATTGAATGGGATAGGTAAATCCTCCATCGGTAGACAAATAAATGTCAACAGTAGCTGCATTTACATTGTTGGCCGTAGTTCCGGCCACGTCCCAAGTTACGTCTTGGCTGGTTCCTACAGGCCAATCAACAGCGGTATTGGGTACCGAAACCAAAAACGGTCCTGCGGCAGCCGAAACAGTTACAAGCATCGCATCTGATTTGGTTTGACCCGCTCCAGCATAATTATCACGGGCAGTCAACACAAAATTCAATGTACGGGCTACCGAACTCAAGGCTTCAACCACAATCTCTGCTCCTTGTGTAGTATTGGCATTTGCTAACACTCGTGCCAAGGGCGGACAGTATCTTTTTGATGTAGCTACCGGCGTGTAGGATCGCCAGTTTGGCCCACCTGTTTTGGTTGCCGATGCGGCGCTATTGGCTCCAGTCTGATTGGTGGCGGTATCATTTTGTTCCCAACAGTAGGTTAACACATCACCATCGGTATCGGTGGCGGTCCCATCTAAAATAAAAGGCGTGCTTTTTGGAATGGTGTAATCGGCACCGGCATTTACAACCGGCGCTACATTGGTTAAGGTGGTGCGCACCGGACAGGTTTTGCCCACCATATTGTCTTGAATTTGTTTGATGTTGGCATACACAAAATAATCGTCAGAATGCGGTTGCACATCTTGACTTGTAATGCCAGCATAGCCCATAATGGTCGATCCAGAACCTGGTTCTACATTAACTCCCGATCCTTCTACATTTTGTGAAAAGGAATG
>JBJOOG010000142.1:0-13857 GCA_046051465.1 Bacteroidota bacterium
TCCGGATCTGACTTTGGGGCACGCGGGATAAAACTCCACAAGGCTACTGCCATCAAAACAACCAGCAGCAGTACTTTATAATTTCTTTTCATAAATAGAAGTATTACTTTCATGTAATTACATTAGTTTTCTTTCGGTCACAACAGAAATCTGTGCATATCAGAATAGAAAGATGCGGGAGCTAATTTAGAAAGTTCCCACAAATTAATGGGAATAAACCCGCGATTTTATTTTAAAATTAACGAAACAAAATCGGGATTCGTATGGCGGTTAAGCCACGGGTAAAGCAATTCGCTAAAAAGTAGTAATTTAGCCCGCAATTAAACGCATTTGCTATGAAAACTAGACTTCTTGTATTTTCTTTTTTACTTAGCCTAATAGGCTGGGCAAAGCCAACAGTTCCCACTGATCCAATCGTGATTCAAACACGACTTAGTGCAGCCTATCCCATCGAAATGATCAGTTTAGATGATTATTATTTGATTACAGCTAATGTAACAACAGCCGCAGATGGAGCAGCCATTACCTCAGTAATCTTCACCATTGATGGAGTTGAATTTACGGCAAGCAATCCGGTTATTTCGCACTACGAATATTGGTGGACACCGGCTAGTTTAGGGTCACACACCATAAGTATTTCGGCCGCTGATTCCAATGGAAATACAGCCAACCATACCACCACGGTAGAAGTAGCCAATCCAATTGGCGATCGAACCGTACAAACCTTTGAAAATGCCTTGATTGATTGGACCTCACTTGGCACTCAATGGGCGTATGGCACCTTTAATTTACCTCAATCGGTAGGTGTTTATGAAAATATCATCGCCAATTTTTCTGTTAGCTGCCCAAACATATCGGGCGGTTGCGACGACTGGGACCGTTTGTGCTGGGTGCAAATTCAAAATCCAGCGGGTGAATGGGTAGAGTTGATTCGTTACATCACACCCTATGGAATTGGCTGCAACCACAACATAGATGTTACTGATTTTGAATCGTTGTTACAAGGTAGAGTTCCGTTTCGGGTTTTTATTGATACCTGGGGTACGGGAGGATGGAATATCAATTTAAATTTAGAGTACGTACAAGGATCGCCCACCTACAAATACAGCAGCGTAAATGAAATTTGGCAGGGTTACTTTAATTTTGGTGACATGAGTAATTTACAACCAGTACCAGTAAAAACGGTTGCCATTCCTCAACTAACAACTGCCATGAATTTTAGACTCATTACCACAGGTCATGGATGGGGAAGTAACAATTCTGGCAATGCCGCCGAATTTTATCACGCCGTGCATAAACTCAAAATTAATGATCAAACCAATGCCTCGCTCAACCAAACCCTTTGGCGTTTTTGCAACCCCAACCCCGACAATTGCTCGGGACAATTGGGCAATTGGCAATACAACCGTGCGGGCTGGTGTCCGGGCGCTATTTCTACTCCTTATCAGTACGACTTGAGTAGTTATATTCCGTTGGGGAGCTTTCAGTTTTCATACATTTTTAAAGAAACCTATCGCGATTACTGCAATGCAAGTAACCCCAATTGTGTGTCGGGTGTAAATTGCGCCGATTGCAACGACGGATACAATCCGTATTACCGTGTGGGTGGTTATATGATTTACAAAGGCAATCAGCCAATATCAACGTTGGCTACCAATACACCAACAAAAGAAAATTTCAAAGTGCGTGTATTTCCCAATTCCACTTCGTCAGTATTTCATATTAATTTAGACAAAGAGTGGAATACAATTGTGGTTACCCTGCACACTGTTTCGGGCGAAGCCATCAAGAATTATCACTTTAAAACCACTGCCGATTTAAATGCCTACGATTTTAATGTAAGTGGTTTGAGTGATGGCGTCTATTTTGTAAAAGTCTATAACTCGTCGTTTAGTTACAGCGATAAAATTATCATTCATCACTAACATGTCTGCAAAACCACTTATACTCGTAACCAATGATGACGGAATTACCGCTCCAGGAATTCGTGCACTTATAGCTGTAATGAGTGAAATTGGAGATGTGGTAGTAGTTGCTCCCGACAAACCGCAAAGTGCGATGGGACATGCCATTACAATAAACAACACCTTGTATGTTCATAAAACATCAGCAGCGGGAGCAGCGGTAACCGAATACCATTGTTCGGGTACGCCTGTAGATTGTGTAAAATTAGGCGTGAATGAAATCCTAGCTATAAAACCTGATTTATGTGTGTCGGGCGTTAATCATGGCTCCAATTCATCCATTAATGTAATCTATTCAGGAACCATGAGCGCTGCAGTTGAAGCCGGAATAGAAGGCATTCCCGCCATTGGTTTTTCACTCTTGGACTACGATTGGAATGCCGATTTTGAACCGGCAAAACACTACGCAAAAAAAATAGCGTTGGAAGTATTGGCAAACGGCCTACCCAAAGGCGTGGTCTTGAATGTCAATATTCCCAAACTGGCTGCAAGCGAAATAAAAGGCATCAAAATTGCCCGACAAGCCAATGCACTCTGGGTCGAAAAATTTGACAAACGACAAACTCCACAGGGCAAAGACTATTATTGGCTTACTGGCGAATTTGTAAATCACGACAAAGGCACTGACACCGACGAATGGGCCTTGGCCAATGGCTATGTATCAGTAGTGCCTGTTCAATTTGATATGACAGCACACCACGCCATTCAACAGCTTAACGATTGGAATTTATAAGCTATGAAAAAATCTGATTTACTTATTGGCGCGTTGTTGGGTATAATTACCAGCCTATTGGGCAGTGTTCTCTTTATTTTGCTTTTTACCACCTATGGAATTCTTGACGGACTACACTTTATTTTAGCCTCAGGAAAAATGGGAAAACTACTCACTTTAGGCGCCTTGCTAAATTTGCTTTTGTTTTTTGCTTTACTCAAATGGAATAAAGAACTCATGGCACGGGGAGTTGTATTGGGTAGTATTGTGCTCACCATTTTAACCTTATTGCTCTAAGCCATGAAGTACTACATTATAGCTGGTGAAGCCTCTGGAGATTTACATGGGGCCAATTTAATCAAGGCCATTAAAACCGAAGATCCGCAAGCCAATATACGGTGTTGGGGAGGCGAGCTCATGGAAGAAGCGGGCGGAACATTGGTAAAACACTACAAAGAGTTGGCTTTTATGGGTTTTGTGGAAGTGCTATTTAATTTAAAAACCATTTTAAAAAACCTTTCCTTTTGCAAAGCTGACATTGAGACCTTTGAACCGGACGCGCTAATCTTTATTGATTACCCGGGTTTTAATATGCGCATCGCCCAATGGGCCAAAACCAAAGGCATCCCAACTCATTATTATATTGCGCCGCAAATTTGGGCTTGGAAAGAAAGCCGCATCAAGGCCATCAAGCGCGACGTGGATCACTTGTATGTGATCTTGCCATTTGAAAAAGATTTTTTTGAGCAAAAGCACCACTACCCCGTCCATTTTGTGGGTCATCCACTAATTGACGCCATCAAACAACAACAGCCCTGCAGCTTGGCCGAATTTCAAACTCAAAATGGCTTGTCTAGTTTGCCCATTATTGCGCTGTTGCCTGGCAGTCGTAAACAAGAACTCACCAAAATGCTTGCCGTATTGTTGAGCGTAGTTCCTGAATTTCCCGACTACCAATTTGTAATAGCCGGGGCACCCAGTCAAGAGTTTGAGGTGTATAAGCCCTTCATCAACGGCGATCAGGTGAAATTCATTTCGAACAAAACGTACGAATTATTGCAACACGCCACAGCTGCTTTGGTAACTTCTGGGACTGCTACCTTAGAAACGGCCTTGTTTAAAGTGCCTGAAGTGGTTTGCTACAAAGGCAGTTGGATCTCATATCAAATTGCCAAACGCATCATTACGCTCAAGTATATTTCGTTGGTTAATCTCATCATGGACCAAGAAGTCGTAACCGAATTAATTCAAGACAGCTGCAATACGGCCCAAATAAAAATCGAATTGCAGCGCATATTAAACCCCGAAAACCGCACAAAACTACTGCAGGAATACGAGCAACTCGAAACAAAACTCGGAGGCGCCGGCGCCAGTAAAAAAACGGCGCAACTCATTATACGAAGTTTGCAGCCGCTGCGTTAATACCATTCATTTAAAATCTATTTGCCTTGACTCGTTTCGTTTCTATTTTCTTTGTTTTATTGCTTGTGGTGAGTTGCAAACCCAAGGCCACTATTATTACCTCAAAAGCCGAAGCACAAAAACGAGGTATTTATCGGGTTCCCGAAAACAAAACCCTAGTAATTAATCATACGCAAATTGAAGATTTAATTGCCAAAGCAAAGATAACGCCGCCCATTAAAGCTGTTGTGCCTACGGTAGTTCCCGAAAAAAAAGCGCCCAAATACATCTTGAATGAGGCCAATGATCCCGATTATTTTGTCTCGGATGATGATGCCAGTTATTTGGTACAACAACTCATACATGCAGCTTCAGATGAGATTGGCACACCCTACCGATCAGGTGGGACTTCATCGGGCGGATTTGATTGTTCGGGTTTGATGTACAGTACCTTTCTAAAATTTGACATCGAATTACCCAGATCTTCGGCTGAAATGGCGCGCTTGGGAAAAAAATTAAACCGAGACGAAGTGAAAAAAGGCGATTTGATTTTCTTTACTACCCGTGGCAAGCGCTACATCAATCACGTGGGCATGGTGGTCGAGGTGACTCCCGATGAAATTAAATTTGTTCATTCGTCAACCCAGCAAGGTGTGGTTATTTCGTCTACTGCCGAACCGTATTATGCACGCACCTTTGCCCAAGTGAATCGCGTATTGGAATAATTACTATTTTAGAGGCATCTTTTATACGCCTTTATTATGAATCTATTCCATTATCCGCTGCCTAGGATTACCTTGGGCATGCTAGCCGGTTGCATACTTGGCAACTTTAGCAACCATTTTACTCTTGCCATTTGCCTGCTTACAGTACCACTATTATTAGGCGGCATACTCTACTTTATTTTCAAACAAAAATTCATTGTTGGAATTTCCCTGCTCATTTCTTCTTGTGGCTTGGGTGAATTAAGCACGTATATACACACGGATTCAAACTATGAAAATCACTTCAGCCATTACGCAAATAGCTCCCAAAAACAAGCCGTTGAAGGAATAATAAAAGAGCAACTCAAATCAACAACAAACTACCAACGCTATGTAGTAGCTATTTGTTCACTCAACAAAAAACCTTGTTTTGGCAAGTTACTGCTGCACATCAAAACAACGGCAAAAAATAAATCATTTGGCGTGGGCTTGCCTATCCAATTTGAGGGACAAATTCGCATGCATCAGCTACAACTTAATCCAAACGCATTTCAGTATGGTGACTATTTGAAGCGAAAAAACATCTACGGACAAGTTTGGGTGCCAATGCATGCTGTAAAATATGCTAATAAATATCGCGTGGACGCCAACTACTGGGCCGATCAACTCCGCATTCGAATCAGTATAAACCTAGAAAAATCGGGCTGTGATCCTGTTATTTCGGCTTTGTTTAAAGCATTATTTATGGGGCAACAGCAAGAAATACCTACCACAATTACCAAAGAATATCAATACGCGGGTGTAGTTCATATCCTCTCTGTTTCTGGCCTGCACGTGGGATTTATTGTTATTGTGTTGCAACTTTTTTTTCGAATGTTTCCCAAAAATAAAACGGCAAAGAGCATACAACTACTGCTTAGCCTACTCTTTTTGTGGAGTTTTGCTTTTGTTGCAGGTTTGGCGCCATCTGTGCTTCGGGCTGTAACTATGTTTAGTTTTGTTGGGATAGGTAACTATCTAAACCGAAATACAGGCAGTTTACATGCGCTTTTTGTCTCGGCTTTCCTGATTTTGTGTTGGACACCACAAGCTGTATTTGATATTGGGTTCCAGCTGAGCTATGCCGCCTTGTTGTTTATATTTTTGCTCCAACCCAGTCTTGATAAGCTCTATCAACCACGGGCAAAAATCAGCAAATACCTGTGGGACAATTGCACCGTTTCGGTCTCGGCACAGTTGGGAACATTACCCATAAGCTTGTTTTATTTTCATCAATTTCCGGGCTTATTTTTAGTGGCCAATGTAGTATTGCTTCCGCTCTTGACACTGGTAATGGGCGTGGGAATTGTCTGTTTGGTTTGGTTACTATTCGATGTGCTACCAGAGCTGTTAGTAGCTACCCTATCAGGAATCATCGAACTCATGAACAATCTTATTGCTTGGCTGGCTTCGTTTGATGCCTTGATCTTTCAAAACATCCCTTGTACCATAGGCATGACAATTTCACTTTATCTGTTACTATTTACGGCCTTAATTTGGATTCATTATCGAAACTATTTATCAAGTCTTGGGATTGGTCTGGCACTCATTGCACTTCAATGTAGCTTGTATATTCCATTTTTGAAAAGCAAGTCTGAACAAGAAGTGCTGCTATTTCATGTTCAACGGCATAGTGCAATTCTATCGCGAAATGGAAACAGCATTACCGCTTATACGAATGTGCCTGAAGACAAAAGAAACGCCTTATATGCCTACGCCACGGCGCATTTTTGTTCGGCCATTTGCATCAAACCCATTCCGCAGATGGGACGTGTAAACGGAAAATCCATTTGCATCATATCCCCCGAAAATGCCCAAGAAAAACTACCGTTACACCCTGTGGTGGTATTACGAAATTCACCAAAAATAAATTTAGATTTATTCATTATGCGGCAGCAGCCAACTCATATAATTGCAGATGGCAGCAACTACAAATCCTATATTTCACGTTGGAAAGCCAGTTGTAGAAAAGCAAAAATCCCTTTTCACGCTACAGGTGAAAAGGGATTCTATCGCTTGTACTAATAATTATTTTTTTCCTACAATCTGATTAGCAGCTTCCAACCATTTAGCCGGACCACCAGCTACATAACCGGTGCTACCCATTCGATCAAGGGAAATTTTCCCGTCTTTAATCCCTGGTTTGGCAAACCAAATGGTGGGATAGCCTTGCACTTGGAACATCTGTTGTAGCGCTGAGTTTTGTTGCTGAATCTCGGGTTGTTGTGGAGTTCTTCTGGGGAAGTCCAATTCAACTAGAACTGCGTTTTCTTGCGCCCAATTGGCAAATTCGGCTGTTTTGAGCACCTCTTTTTGCAAACGAATACACCAACCGCACCAGTCGCTTCCGGTAAAAAACAACAACAAGGGTTTATTGGTTTTCATTGACAATTGAGCCGCTTTCTCGACATTGGTTTCCCAATAAATATCTTGTGCTTGAGCGGCATAAGTACTGATCAAAAGAACGAAGAGTAATACTATTTTTTTCATATTTATTGAAATCATTTTAAAATTCGAAAGTACTAATTTATTTTACTTCTTGCATGAGTTTTTTTACCCAAGGTGAAATTACCACCAAGACAACTCCTGCTATTAATGCATAAATTGCCAATTGCTTGTACCCTTCGGTATATACTACTAACTGGGTATAATTGGATGCATTCTCAGAGGCAGTTGCAATATTTGCGCCCAGCAAACCAGCAAAATATTGTCCATAAGCACTGGCTAAAAACCACATTCCCATAATGACCGCCTGGGTACGTTGGGGCGATAGTTTTGTCATAGCCGACATGCCTATGGGTGACAAACACAATTCACCAAAGGTAATGACGAACCATCCCAAGGCAAATAGATCAAGTGAGGTTTTACCACTGCTATCGGCAAAAAAGCGTGTGGTATAAAACACAAAGAACCCACCGGCCAAAAACAAAAAGCCCAGACCAAATTTTACCACCGTATTGGGTTCCATTTTACGTTTGGCCAAAGCAACCCAAACCAATCCTACCAGAGCCGCAAAAGCGATCACAAACAACGAATTGGCAGAATTATTTACCCCGTTGGGATCAAGTGGAATTCCCAGTACGGTGTTGTGCAAGTTGTTTAAGGCAAATAAACTCAATGAACCTCCACTTTGCTCGAAGAACGCCCAAAAGAAAATAGAGAACAGGATAAATACCAAAGCCGCCATTAACTTTTTATTCTCAGCGGCACTAAAGTTTCGCATTTCATAAAACAAATACAAAATAGAGGCCGGCCCAATGAAAAGCATAAAGTAATCGGTATACGTGGTATTGGCCACCATCAAGATGATTACGGGTATAAGTGCCAGTGAAAGTATATAAGTGCACAATTCGTATGCTAAACGCTTATTGGATGTCCAATCGGCCAAAGGAGAAAGTCCAATATTGCCTAAACTTTTTTGGGTTTGGGTAAAAGTGAGTAAACTAATTACCATCACTACAGCGGCAAATCCAAAGGCATAGTTCCAACGCAGGGTTTCGGGTATAAACTCGGTAAACAAATTGCCATTGGCCACCGCAATACACAGGTAACCGCCAATGAGTGCGCCAATATTAACTCCGGCGTAAAACAGCGAAAATCCGGCATCACGTCGCACGTCATTTTCGTGGTACAATTGCCCTACCATTGAAGAAATGTTGGGTTTAAAAAAACCGGTTCCTACTATGGTAAAACTGATACCAACAAAGAAAAAGGCCTGTGGATCCAAGGCTAAAATTACACTACCAACGATCATCAGTAGGCCTCCCCAAAACAAGGACTTACGGAAACCTAGGATTTTGTCGGCAAATAATCCGCCCACAAAAGTAAAGGCATACACCCAAGCCTGCGTAGCGCCGTATTGCAATTGCGAGGTAACATCGTCCATGCCCAATTTAGAAACCATGAACACCACCAACATGCCACGCATACCATAAAAGCTAAAGCGTTCCCACATTTCACTAAAAAACAAGTACCACAATTGTTTGGGGTATTTGCCTTTAAAATCTTGTATTTGAGTTGAAGAAATTGTGTGTTCCATAGGGTTTTAATTTATTCCTTTTTCGTTCATAACTTGGTTGAGCTGTTTGAGTAAGACAAACATCAAAACGGTAGCAAACATCAACAAAGAGAAGTTAATCCAAAAGAAATCCGTTTTGTCTTCATATGAATCCCACATGCTCGCGAGTACACCACTGAGTTTGTTTCCGATGGAGGTCGATAAAAACCAACCGCCCATCATGAGTGAAGTAATATTGGTGGGACTCAATTTTGACACCACAGACAATCCCATGGGACTCAAGAACAGTTCACCGATGGTTATGATGCCGTAATTGGCCACGAGCCACCACACACTCACTTTTTCTGAACCATTGCCACCCATTTTTACGGCCGCAATCATCACCAGTACCGATAAGGCCGAAATCAACAAACCAAATGCGATTTTTGTAGGTGTAGAGGGTTCTTTTTTTCGACTGCGTAAATACGTGAAGAAAGCAACTACCAAAGGCGTGAGTAGAATTACCCATCCGGGATTAATGGATTGGCTCAAATTGGTTGCCCATAAACTTACTGTTGCGTTTTCTTTGGGCAATTTATCTGGAGCAACATTTCTAAAATACACGGGATAATCAACTACTTTTTGTACTTCACCATTCACTTTTTGAAGTCGAAACGTGGCGTCATACAACTCGGTCGTATCTTTTTTGTACTCTACTTCTTTGGCTAATTTCAACCCGTTAAACACCGTTTCTGTAGTTCCGGTAATGGCGCGATCGGTATAGCGATCAGCCCAAGTAGTGAGCGCTGATCCGTTGAGTTTGAACACCGCCCAGAATAAAATAACTACTGCAAAAATAGAGAGCAATGCGCCTATTGGGCGCTTATCGGCAGGCTTGGCTTTAAAGTACAAACTGGCATAAAAAAAGATCACCGGGATACACGCAAAAATAAACGCATCGGTGCTGTCGGAACCAAAAATAAAACTGTTGGGATTGGCTTCAGAAGTGACGCCTTTAAGCAACCAACCAATAATACCAAAAACTACGGAGGGCAATAAAATAAACAACACAATTTTATAAAACGGCATGTCGCCTACTTGGGTTCCCTTTTTCTGATCGTAACCCTTGTAGTGTTTTGAACCGAGAATAAAAACCAAAACGCCAATAAACATTCCTACTCCTGCAGCCATAAACGCATACTGCCAACCCAACAAAATTTGCAAGGCAGCACCAAAGAAATTGCAGATAAAAGCACCCACGTTGATGCCCATATAGAAAATATTGTAACCCTCGTCTTTTTTGTCTTTGTATGTGGAGTCGTTGTAAAAATTACCTAGTAAAGTAGAGATGTTGGGTTTAAAAAAACCATTGCCCAAAATAACCAACGTCATGGCCAAATAGAGCATTGGCAAACTGTGAATACCCATCAGCATATAGCCCACGCCCATCATGAGACCACCAATAATGATTGATTTTTTATAACCCAAATACCGATCGGCCAACAAGCCACCAATAAAGGGAGTTAAAAAAACCAAGGCAATAAAAGTGCCATACAAATCGGCCGATTCTTTTTCGGTCATGGCAAAACCTGCTTCCACATCTTTGAGATACAAGGTAAAAATTCCAATCATGAGGTAGTAGCCAAAACGTTCCCACATTTCGGACAAAAACAAATACGGCAAAGCCTTCGGGTGATTTTTCCACATAGTAATTCAGTTTAAAAAAGAAAACCCACGGAACAATTCCCGTGGGTTTGAAAGATATAAAAAAAATTGAAACGGTGCTTAACGCACGCCGTGCATCATTTTTTTCAATACGGGTGTAAGCAAAAACAAAATTAAGGCGGCAAGTCCCGTAAGCACAACAAACACCATGAAAAACTCAAACAAGTTGTGGATTTCAAACCCAGCAAAAATAGGGTTGTGATCGGTGATTTGATTCTCCGACAACAAGGCCGCTTGCTCTGCTGTTAAGGTAATTTTTTTGTCCAATACCGCTTGCAAATCGATGCCCAATTCTTTGGCTTTTAAGAATTTATCTCCAGTAGCCGGCATGATCGATCCCAAGGTTCCAGCCAAAGCGTAACCCGACGCATTCGACAAGAAGAACACCCCGTACAACAACGAGGAAAAACGCTTGGGTGATAGCTTCCCTACCAACGACAAACCAATTGGCGACAAACACAACTCGGCGCAAGTTTGGATTAAATACAACAAGATCAACCATTTGATGGCCAACAACCCACTATTTCCTAAATCTTTTACGTTGTAAGCAATGATAAAGTAACTCAAGGCAATCAAGGCCAATCCGAATGATTGTTTCATCGGAGAAATGGGCTCGCGGTCTTTGCTGCGCAAGTAATCCCACAACATAGAAAACGGAACGGCAAAAGCCACAACAAATAGTCCGTTAAAAATTTGTACCATAGAAGGCGGCATGTTCCAACCAAAGAAGTTACGGTCGGTTTGGTTGTCGGCAATAAAGGTTAAAGAAGAACCCGCTTGCTCAAAGGCTGCCCAGAAGAAAATAATAAAGAAAGCCACAATGTAGATTACAAAAATACGGTCACGCTCTACTTTGGTTAGGGATGAATCTGAAACGATTAATCCGGCAAGGGTTAAACCACTTGAATAAATCAAGGTGTAAATCAAGTTTTGATCAAACACAAAGTGAATCAATGCACCCAAAGACAAAAAGGCAATCGCTGCACCAATTAAGGCATTGGTAGAGAAAACGGCTTTTTGTGATTCGCCTTCTTCAAAATCAGAGGCTTCGTTTTTAGATGGTAATCCGCCCAAAGGTTTTCCGTCAGGTGTAACTACATATTTATTTTTCAAAACATAGAAAACGGCAGTTCCAATAAGCATAGCCAAAGAAGCAGCCAAGAATCCCCATTTGAACGCGTGGATGTCACGAATGCCTTCGGCGTCTTTTACATCACCAATCAAAGGGCATATCAACTGGCCTAAAAAGGCACCCAAGTTGATTCCCATGTAGAAAATGGTGAAAGCAGTATCTAATTTGCTTTTTTCTTGTTTCGGGTACAAACTCCCTACCATCGAAGAAATATTGGGTTTAAAGAAACCATTCCCGAAAATGATAATCCCCAAGGCCGACCACATTAAGGTGTTAGCCAAAGGTAAATTGGTGCCAAACACACTCGCGCTAAAAAACAATAAAAATTGTCCGACGGCCATCATCAAACCACCCAATAAAATACAGTTGCGGTTTCCGAAGAATCTATCGGCTATAAAACCACCCAACATCGGAGTTAGGTAACACAATCCCAAAAATCCTCCGTAGATCAAAGAAGCATCTTCTTCTTTCATCATCAAGGAATTAACTAAGAAAAGCGTTAAAATGGCACGCATGCCGTAAAAGTTAAAACGCTCCCACATTTCGGTTCCAAAAAGCACCCAAAGTCCTTTTGGATGTCCTGTTTTTGCTTGTGTTTCTGACATAATTGTTTGGTTTTAGTTGAGATTAGTTGATTATAAATTTTCTTTGATAAAATTGGTGATTTTGGTAAACAGCTGAATGCGTGTTTTTCCGCCGTAAATCCCGTGATTTTTGTCGGGATAAATTTGCGAATCAAATTGTTTGTTGGCCTGAATTAAAGCCTCCATCATTTGCATGGTATTTTGCACGTGAACATTGTCATCGGCTGAACCGTGAATAAGCAAGAATTTGCCTTTGAGTTTATTCACGTGGTTAATGGGTGAATTGTCGTCATAGCCACTTGGGTTTTCTTGTGGCGTTTGCAAATAACGCTCGGTATAAATGCTGTCATAATAACGCCAGCTAGTTACCGGGGCAACAGCTACCGCCATTTTGAATACATCGGCGCCTTTCAAGATGCAATTGCTGGCCATGAATCCACCAAAAGACCAACCCCAAATACCAATACGTGAGGCATCAATATAGGGATAAGTGCCAAACACCTTGGCTGCCGCAATTTGGTCTTCGACTTCGTATTTACCCAACTCTTTTTGGGTGCATTTTTTAAACGCAGCTCCTTTAAATCCGGTGCCTCTGCCATCAACACAGGCCACCAAATACCCTTGTTGAGCCAAGGACTGAAACCAATAATCGTCGGCACTATTCCAGTCGTTGTTTACTTGCTGAGAACCCGGGCCTGAATACTGGAACATCAATAGCGGGTATTTGCGGGTAGGATCAAAGTTGCTGGGTTTTAAAATCCAAGCGTTCAATTCGTTTCCTTCGGGAGTTTTGAGCACAAAAAATTCTTTCGTTCCCAAGTTGTATTTGGCCAATTTACTTTGTAAGGCCTCATTCATCTCAATATTTTTGAGCAATTTCCCAGTTTTGGTGTCGTGCAGAGAATATTGTGTAGGCTGCGTAGCCGACGAATGGGTTTCAATAAAATAAGCAAAATTTGGACTACAGGTGGCTGCATTCGTTCCCAATTTAGTAGATAAACACTGCTTATTTTTTCCGGTTAATCCAATTTTGTAGACCGCTCTATTTATGGATCCTTGCTCAGTAGATTGGTAAAAAATAGACTTGGTTTTGGCATCGTAGCCGTAATAGGCTGTTACCTCCCAATTTCCTTTGGTGATTTGATTTTTCAATTTTCCGGCAGAATCATACAAGTAAATGTGATTGAACCCGTCTTTTTCGCTGGTCCAAATAAAGTTGTTATCGGGTAAAAAAGTCAAATTATCGGTCACGTCAACGTAGGCCTTGTCTTTCTCATTGAGTGCCACACGGGTTTGCAAAGTAGTTCCGTTAATGAACAACAAATCCAAGTTGTCTTGGTGGCGATTGAGCACCTGAACAGAAAGGGTGTTGGCCTCGGCAGTCCACTGCAAACGGGCGATGTAAAAATCTTGGTATGCACTCAAATCAACTGGCTTGCTTTGGCCTGATGCAATATCCACAACATGCAACGAAACATCCGAATTTTTCTCCCCAGCTTTGGGGTATTTGAATGTTTCAGTAGAGGGGTACAATTCATTTTGAAATACCGACATCCTAAACTCGGGAACCTGTGATTCGTCAAACTTAATGTAGGCCAA
>JBJOOG010000143.1:0-3448 GCA_046051465.1 Bacteroidota bacterium
CGATCAAAACCCTCGTCTTGAAACGAACGGGCAATGGTCGAAGTCTCTGAAAAATTCAGTTTACAACCCAGTGTATAAAACGCTACTTTTTTTCTGTCAGTCATGGTTTGGTTTATTGGGCGAATCCCGTTGGGCCGGGCTATTCGCTATATCTGCGCTCGCGCGCAGGATGTCGCTGCTATCCCTTTCGCAAGGCTACAACAGCAGCTGTATTAGTCTTTACGCCACTTTTGCGTTTGTTCAAACACGGATTCCAAAATACGCGCTTCAACCTCATCAAACGCTACCGAACGACGAGACATCGCAATGCGCGCGGTTTCAAAGGCTTTTTTGGTAATGTAGGTTGTGAAACCTTGTGCACCGCCCCAGGTAAAACTGGGCACGAAATTGCGGGGAAATCCACTGCCAAAAATATTGGCACTCACCCCCACCACGGTTCCGGTATTGAACATGGTATTGATGGCACATTTGCTGTGATCGCCCATGATTAAGCCACAAAACTGCAGGCCTGTTTTGACAAAACCTTCTTTTTCGTAGCTCCACAATTTTACTTCTTCGTAGTTGTTTTTCAAGTTGGAGTTGTTGCTATCGGCGCCAATGTTGCACCATTCGCCCAAAACTGCGTTCCCCAAAAATCCGTCGTGTCCTTTATTAGAATAACTAAACAACACCGAATTATTTACCTCACCGCCCACACGGCAATGCGGACCTACCGTAGTGGCTCCATAGATTTTGGTTGCCAATTTTACCACGGCGTGATCACACAAGGCAAATGGCCCTCGGATTACCGAACCTTCCATAATTTCGGTATCCTTGCCAATATAAATTGGACCAGTTGAAGCGTTCAAGGTGACAAATTCGAGCTTGGCTCCTTCTTCTATAAATATTTGTTCGGGAGCAATCACATTCACACTTTTAGGAATGGGTTGCGAGCGGCGGTCTTCGGTAAGGAAGTCAAAATCAGTGCGCAAGGCAGCTTCATTTTTTTGGAAAATATCCCAGGGATGTTCGATGCTCAAACAATCTCCCGAAAATTCTATACTTTCATAGGCGTCAAAATCAACGGCTTCTTGCGATTCAGTGGTATAAAAAGCCACTACATTTTCGCCTTGAAACACCGCCTGATTGGGTCCTAAATCCTGTATTAACTCCACCAATTCAGGCGTAGGTAAATAGGACGCATTAATCATCACATTTTCTTCCATCTCGACCATCGGGTATTTCTCAGACAAATACTCTTCGGTTAAGGTGGTGGTGGTTGAACCCAAATACTTTTCCCATTTTTCACGAATGGTTAATATACCTACACGTATATCGGCAACGGGGCGGGTAAATGTGAGTGGCAATAAGGCGTTTCGGGCTGGGCCATCAAAGAGAATGTAATTCATAAAGCAGATTCTTTATTTAGTGGGCCAAAGTTACCAATTTATCGCGCAAATAAAAATAAAAAGCCTCCCGGTTGGGAGGCTTCGTATATTTTGAACACAATAAAAATTATTTGATGTGCTTAGCGTATTTGGTTTTAAATTTATCAATACGTCCTGCTGTATCGATCAATTTAGATTTACCAGTGTAAAAAGGGTGAGAAGTTCTAGAAATCTCCATTTTCACTACTGGGTATTCAACGCCTTCGTGCATAATGGTTTCTTTGGTATCTGCAGTTGATTTAGTAATAAACACATCTTCGTTTGACATGTCTTTGAAAGCAACTAATCTGTAGTTCTCTGGGTGAATTCCTTTTTTCATGGTATTTTTTTTTCTAATTGAATTATAAGTTGTTTTGAAGCTTTTATCGCAAAAGGTATAAACTCCTTATAACTTTTTGTTTGTAACGTTATTATTTTGAGTGCGCAAATTTACACTTATTTTTCAAAAAACAAACCGATTCGCACTTTTTTTACTTACCAAGCTGAATTCAAAAATGTTAGGCATTCGTGTGGGAATTACTATATTTGTCACTCATTTTAAAAGCTGTTTTGAACATGGATACACAAAAGAAAATCGCCCTAAACATGGGATTATTCTTGGGCTTAACCCTTACTCTACTTATTGCACTTATTTACGCTATTGATTTGAATTTATTTACCAAATCGTGGATTGGCATTGTAAATGTGTGCATCATTACCGTATTTGGCGTATTATCTACTACACAATACAAAAAAAACGTGGGTGGTTTTATCTCCTTTAAAACAGCTTTTACCAGTTTTTTTATAGCCGTTGTAATTGGTTTTTTAATTTCAACCCTTTTCAACTTATTGCTTTTCAATGTAATTGATGTAGAAGCCAAAACAATACTTACGGAAAACGTGATAAAATACACGGTAGAAATGATGCAAAAATTTGGCGCCAAAGCAGCCGACATCAACAAAGTGGTTGAAGACATGCGCGCATCCGATTCATTTGGCGTGGCAGGTCAACTCAAAGGTTTCTTTTTTAATGTAATTTTTTACAGCATCATCGGTTTAGTGTGCTCATTGATCATCAAACGAGTTCCGCCTCAAAGCTTGTAACCTATGAATTTATCCCTCGTTATTCCTTTACTCAACGAACAAGAATCCCTGCGCGAATTGCACGATTGGATTGTTCAAGTCATGAACACCCACGGTTATTCGTATGAGGTTCTATTTATTGATGACGGCAGTACCGATAACTCTTGGCAGCTTATTGCCGAGTTGGCGGCTGAAAACAAGCACGTAAAAGGAATACGATTTCAAAAAAACTACGGTAAATCACAGGCCTTACACGCCGGTTTTGCCAAAGCCCAGGGCGAGGTGATCATTACAATGGACGCTGATCTACAAGACAGTCCCGATGAAATCCCTGAATTGTATGACCTAATTACCAATCAACACTTTGATTTGGTTTCGGGCTGGAAAAAGAAACGCTACGACTCGGTGGTGAGCAAAAATTTGCCCTCTAAATTATTCAATTGGGCGGCCCGTAAAACCTCGGGTGTACAACTCAACGACTTTAATTGCGGCTTGAAAGCCTATAAAAATGTGGTTGTGAAAAACATTGAAGTATCGGGCGAAATGCACCGCTACATTCCGGTTTTGGCCAAAAATGCCGGCTTTTCTAAAATAGGCGAAAAGGTGGTGAAACACCAAGCGCGCAAATACGGCGAAACCAAGTTTGGCATGGAACGCTTTATCAACGGCTTCTTGGATTTGATTACCATTTGGTTTTTGTCCCGATTTGGCAAACGACCGATGCACCTGTTTGGGGCTTTGGGCGTAATCATGTTTATGATTGGATTTGTTTCGACTGGCGCCATCATATTGGTAAAACTCATTAAACTCTATTCGGGTATGCCTACCATTTTGGTGACGGCCAATCCGTTATTCTATATTGCACTAACCACTATGGTCATCGGCACGCAGCTGTTTTTGGCTGGTTTTTTGGGCGAAATTATCCTGCGCTCCAAAAACAACGACGATCGTTATAAAAT
>JBJOOG010000144.1:0-19003 GCA_046051465.1 Bacteroidota bacterium
GGGAAGTTTAAATTGAAAATCACGCAATGGTATAAAATGACCAGTACATTTGAAGGTGAGTTGGTTGGACAAGAAGAAGAAGGCATTGATCAAGTGGCCTGGCTCAATCCAACTCAAGTGAAAGAAGCGCTCACCAATTCCTACGAAAATATAAAATTACTCTTTCCTTAATCGTTTATTTTACAACGTTTTTCGGCACCATAAACGAATAATCACCCTTGTTTCGTATTACATCGCGTACAATACTAGACGAAATAAATGTGTGTTCAGGCTTGCTAAACAAAACAACGGTTTCAATTCCTTGTAGTTTTGCATTGGCGTGAGCAATAGCTTTTTCGAATTCAAAATCGGTCGAATTGCGTAAGCCTCGAATCAAATAATTTGCCCTTTCTCGGATGCACAAATCAACCGTAAGTCCTTCGTAGTGTACTACTTTTACTTTTGGTTCGTCAATAAATAGGGCAGTGATATTTTGTAAGCGTTCTTCCAAATTAAAAAGATATTTTTTATCAGCATTTACGCCAATGGCTACAATTACTTCGTCAAACAAAAGTAAAGCCCGTTGTACAATGTCTAAATGACCCAAAGTAAATGGATCAAACGATCCTGGAAAAACTGCTTTTTTCATGTGTTATTGGGCTATGGCCAACTCAATGGCGTTGCTAAATAAATCAGTTAATGAAATACCTGCTTCACGAGCTTGTTGTGGAATTAGACTCTCGTTGGTGAGTCCAGGAATGGTATTCATTTCGAGCATATGCGGTTCGTCGTTCACCAAAATAAATTCGCTGCGTGAAAAGCCTTTCATTTTCAATACTTCATATGCTTTTTTGGCAATGGCACCCACTTTTGCCGTCATTTCTGGGCTAATTCTAGCCGGCGTAATTTCTTGCGATTTACCCAAATACTTGGCTTCGTAGTCAAAGAAATCATTTTCGGACACAATTTCGGTTATGGGTAATACAGTTATTTTTCCTTTGTAATTGATTACACCTACCGAAACTTCGGTGCCATCTAAGAAGCTTTCAATGATGATTTCGTTGTCTTCGGCATATGCGACTTCGATGGCTTGTGGCAATTCGGCAGCCGTTTTTACTTTTGAAATACCAAAGCTTGAACCCGATTTATTGGGTTTTACAAAACAAGGCAGGCCTACTTTTTCAACAATTTGCTCGGGTGTAAATGCATCGCCCTTATTGAGGTAGTAAGAGGTAGCGGTTTTAATTCCGTAGGGTTTGAGCACCGATAATAAATCACGTTTATTGAAGGTTAAGGCTGCTTGGTAATAATCGCATGCTGTTTGTGGAATGCCCAACAATTCAAAATAAGCTTGCATTAACCCGTCTTCGCCTGGAGTTCCGTGTATAGCATTAAATACAGCATCAAACTTAATTGTATTGCCGTTTACATTAATCGAAAAATCCGAGCGATCAATCGGAAATTCTTGATCCTGCTCGTCAACATACACCCATTTTTCTTTGAATATGTGTAGGCGATAGCCTTTGTATTTCGTTGCATCGAGATTTTGATACACTACATTTCCGCTGGTGAGGGAGATTTTGTATTCGCTAGAATAGCCACCCATGATGATGCCAATGTGCTTCATTTTACATTTTATTTTGCGCGTGATTGATCAATTAGTAGCCCATTAAGTCTACTCAAAAGGCAAACAAAAATATCACTTTTTTTGGAATCGAAAGCCTCTAGTATTTTATATATTTGCGGGAAATAAAACGCGACTATGACCCTCAAAGAATATCTAAAATCAACCGTTTTTGGAGTGCAACTTCTGCTGGCTGTAGGCCTAATTGCAGTGATTGGGTATTTATTTATGCATTGGCTCACGTTTACCACTGATCACGGCCACGAAATTATCGTGCCTGATTTGCGTAAAATGACCGAACAACAAGTTGAAGATGCTGTCGATGAATTAAATTTAGAATATGTGTTGTTGGATAGTGTCGATTACAATAGCCAATTTCCTAAACATACTGTGGTTGAACAAGATCCATTGCCGGGATCAAAAGTAAAGGTAAACCGTAAAATTTACATTAAGATTAACTCTTCGGGTTTTACAATGGTGCGCATACCCAATTTGATAGAAAAAACCTACCGTCAAGCGGTTCCTACGCTTAAATCTTTGGGATTGGAGGAAGGTAATATTACCTACAAACCCTATATCGGAAAAGACATGGTGATCGAAATGTATTGGAATGGGAAAAAATTAAATCCTGGCGACAAAGTATTCAAGTCATCCAAAATTGATCTGGTTTTGGGCGATGGCAACGTAGGCTTTGACGAAACCCAATTGGATACCACTGCCGTTCTAGAACCCACTCCAGAAGATGGACAATAATTTGGATCATTCAGAACTAGAAGACGAGTTATTTGAGCATTTTCGGTTTGAAGTGCCCAAAGGACAACTCTTGCTGCGCATTGATAAGTTCTTGATGAATTTAATTCCCAATGCCACGCGGAATAAAATTCAAACTGCCGCTACCAATGGCGATATCTACGTGAATGATGTTCCGGTGAAATCAAATTACAAAGTGAAGCCCTTGGATGTGATTCGCATTTTGTTGGCCCATCCGCCCTTTGAAAACCGCGTAGATCCCGAAAATATTCCACTTGATATTGTTTACGAGGACGAAACACTTTTACTCATTAACAAACCTGCAGGCTTAGTGGTGCATCCGGGGCACGGAAATTACACCGGAACCTTGGTAAATGCATTGGCCTATCATTTTGAAAATTTACCTTTAAACAGCAGCGAACGCCCAGGCTTGGTACACCGAATAGATAAAGATACATCTGGTTTATTGGTCATTGCCAAAACCGAACAAGCCATGACCCATTTGGCCAAGCAATTTGAATTCAAAACATCAGAGCGCGAGTATGTTGCCTTAGTTTGGGGCAGTGTCAAAGAAGACCAAGGGACTATTGAAGGAAATATTGCCCGTCATGTAAAAGACCGCATGCAAATGGCTGTTTTTGCCGATCCCGAAATTGGTAAACCGGCCATCACACATTACAAAGTATTGGAACGATTTGGCTACGTGACCCTCGTTTCTTGCATATTAGAAACGGGAAGAACGCACCAGATTCGTGTACACATGAAACACATTGGTCATCCTTTATTTAATGATGCACGCTACGGCGGTGATTTGATTTTAAAGGGGACCACGTTTACCAAATACAAACAGTTTATAGACAATTGTTTTAAAATCTGTCCAAGACAGGCACTGCACGCCAAAACTTTGGGCTTTGTGCATCCCATAACACAAGAGATGATGCGTTTCAATACCGATTTACCAACCGATATGCAGGAATTAATTGAGAAATGGCGTGGCTATGCCAACTCAAATGCTGCCGAACCCGACGAAGAGTAAGTTACAACCAACGAAGTAATTTTTGCATCCAGGCCAATTTGTTTTTGTACGGTGCATAGCGCAGGGGTAAATCCAACCAATTGCCTTTGTGTACCATTGATTTGTGGTGTAAAAAAGTTTCGATGCTGAACTTTCCATGATAAGCGCCATAGCCCGAATGTCCTACGCCTCCAAATGGCAGTCGCTTGTTGTTGAACTGAATTATGGTGTCGTTGATGCAGCCTCCACCAAAGGAGAATTGCTTGGTTACTTTTTTACTGAATTTTTTATCGGTTGCAAAAACATACAAGGCCAATGACTTTTCGTAACGGGCAACAATTGCTTCAATTTCGGCTTCGTATTGGTAGCTGATGATGGGCAAAATTGGACCAAATATTTCGTCTTGCATGAGTGCACTTGACAATTCGGGTTCACCGACCAGCGTAGGAGCGAGGTAACAGTCTTTGGTATCGGATTGGCCACCATATATAACGGATTGATTGTCCAGTAAAGCAATCAAACGGTTTAGGTGTTTGGTGTTTACAATTCGGGTATAATCGGGAGATTGCTCGGCATTCGCACCATAGGCCTTTTCAATCTCAACTTCTAAAGCCCGTATAAATTGATCTTTAATTTTAGCATCTACCAACACATAGTCTGGAGCAATACAGGTTTGTCCCGCGTTGATGAATTTTCCCCAAACAATTCGCTTGGCTGATAATTCAATTGCCGCCGAATGGTGCACAATACAAGGGTTTTTTCCTCCCAATTCTAGGGTAGTGGGCGTAAGGTTTACCGCTGCTGCTTGTGCAACAATTTTTCCTACTGCTACACTACCGGTAAAGAAAATATAATCCCATCGTTGTGTTAGCAATTGGGTAGCTTTTGACGCATCACCTTCTATAACTTCTAGCCATTCTTTTGGGAAAATCTTCCCCAATAAATCGGCAATCACACGAGACGTGTTTGGGGTATTTTCAGATGGTTTTACTGTAACTCGATTACCTGATGCAAAGGCAGCAATTGCTGGACATAGTGCCAATTGAAATGGATAATTCCAAGGTGCGATAACCAAAACTGAACCATAGGGTTCCTTTAAAATATAATCATTCGAAGGAAAATTGAGTAGGGAAGGCAAAACCCTTGTGGGCTTAGTCCATGATTCCAAATTTACCAATAGCTCTTTGATTACGCTTTTTACGTAGTAGGTTTCGGTGAGCACGGCTTCGAAGGCTGGCTTTTTAAAGTCTTCAAATAGTGCTTTACAAATAGCATCCTCATTGATTTCAATTTCAAGTAGTAATTTTTTTAAAAAATGTTTGCGTTCTGCAACGGTCAAACGAACTTGGGGTGTATTCATACTTATAAAATGGCAAATCGAAATCCAAAGTTTACATCGGCTTGTTTGTTGTTGGATGAAATTGAACTCAAGATCGAGTTTGATCCCATGAAAAATCCGCCCAATCTAAATCCTAAACCGGCATTGGTTCCCGAAATATCATTGACTGAAACCGGTAAATAAGCTTCAAAAAATCCAATCCCAAAGCGTGGTGTAACCGAATAAATGGTTTGAGCTGTAATTTGATTGTTCCCTGAATTACTATTTAATTTTTGTTGGGTAAACAGCGTTACATTTAATTTTGAAATCAAGTGAACGTCAGCATACAAATTTAAGGTTGTGGGTAAACTTACTCTAAAATCTTTGTTGGAGGTAATTTCTGTAAATTCAATATTACCTTGAGCCGCTTCGTCAATTAAGTGCTGTTTAATTGCAGGAATGTCGTCAACGCCTTCAAAGAAATTCAAAACTAATTCCTGATTGCCACTTATTTTTAATTTGTAGTCGGTGCTGTTGTTGTTGTTATCATTGTATGTCATTCCACCCAAATTCATAATCGAAGCGCCCACTTTAAGTTTATAGGAATTGCCTTTTTTGAGTTGGTAATCTACGCCAATATCGGCCGCTAATCCATCTAAGTTTCCAAACAACGAATTGGTGTATTGTTGGCTATTTGTAAATTCTTGTGCTAAACTTCCCGAATAGGCAAAATTGACATTGGCATCAGTATCTTTTAATACTAAATCGCCATCATTATTATTGGTAACGGTACCGTTAAAATTTCCAATTCCCATGTTGGCATAGGCGCCTGGAAACATCATCTTTACATTTATTCCTGCATTTAGCAACCCTTTTTCATTTTCCCATACTTTTCGAGCCACGGCAAATCCTACTTCGCCCCACATGGTTCCGTTAAATCGTTGGTTGGAAAAGTATTCTATATTATCACCATTAATGGGAAGTTGCTGAACATCACTGCCTGTGAGATAGCTTGCTAATACTGGACTTACGTTCAAAACGCCCGCTTTGATATTCACTTTTGATGTAACAGCAAAGCGCCATTTTAACAAACGAACGGCTACACCTGGGCCCAATATTTCATTACTAAAGTTGAAATTAATGGGTTTAGTTCCCGATAACAAAAGATCTTCTGTGTTGGTATCATCGGTCAAATCGTTAAAACCTACTTTGTTGTTGGCTACGTTCATACTAGACGAAAGCAACTGAATTTCGAAATGGTTTTTTAGATTGGCCAATTCGGATGGATTAACAGTTAGGTTAACAATACCAACTCGTTTTGAAGTTGAAATTCCGGCAAAATGTTCTTGGGCTTGACCAAGTTGGGACACAAAAAATAAAACAAGACAAATTAATTTTTTCATGAGAATACTATTTAAGAGTAAAACAATCCTAAAAATGTAAGGTAAATATAAACATTATTGTTTATCAATAGCATCCCAAAGCACATCAGTAGGGGTGGGAGCTATAAGTTCTAGTAATTCTTTGGTTACGGGATGGGTAAATATCAATTTTCGAGCGTGTAAATGAATTCCTCCATCGGGGTTACTTCGATCAAAACCGTATTTTAAATCGCCTTTTATGGGGCAGCCAATTGCAGCCAATTGTGCCCGAATTTGGTGATGACGACCCGTATGTAAATTAATCTCTAACGCATAGTATGCATTTAGTTTTTGAATAATTTGATAATCAAGTAAAGCCAATTTACTGTTTGGCACTTCTTTGCTGTGGGCTTTGGATGTGTTGTTTTTTTCGTTTCGGCTGATAAAATGCTGCAGCGAATCCTGTTCTTGCGGCGGATTGTTTTTTACAACTGCCCAATAGGTTTTTTGGGTCTGTCTGGAACTAAACAGTTCATTTAACCGGGAAAGTGCTTTTGAGGTTTTGGCAAATACTACAATGCCTGTTGTGGGTCGATCTAAGCGGTGCACTACACCCAAATAAACGGCGCCGGGTTTTTGGTATTTGTGTTTGATGTATTCTTTGACTAGTTCTGATAAAGGAACATCTCCTGTTTTATCGCCTTGCACGATATCGCCCACGCGTTTGTTCACCACAATTAAGTGGTTGTCTTCGTGTAAAATTTGGAGGTTTGTGGTTGTAGAAACTACTTTCAATCCTAGTATTGTTCGCTTGCGTTTGGAAAATCTTTTGATTTCACATCTTCAACATACTGTCCAATGGCTTGGGTCATTTGTTGGTACAGATTTAAATAGCGTCGTAAAAATCGTGGACTAAACTCGTTGTTCATGCCCAGCATATCGTGAATCACCAATACTTGTCCGTCAACGCCGCTACCCGCACCAATTCCAATTACCGGAATAGAAATGCTCTCCGCTACTTTTTTGGCTAGGTGTGCTGGAATTTTTTCCAATACCAAAGCAAAACAGCCCAACTTTTCTATCAATAAGGCATCTTCAATCAATTTTTCGGCTTCGGCATCTTCTTTGGCGCGCACCGTATACGTTCCAAATTTATAGATGGATTGAGGCGTTAAACCCAAGTGGCCCATAACCGGTATGCCGGCATTAAGTATTTTTTTGATGGATTCTTTAATTTCACTACCGCCTTCCAGTTTCACGGCATGTCCACCGCTTTCCTTCATGATGCGAATCGCTGAACGTAAGGCTTCCTTTGAATCCGATTGATAGCTTCCAAAAGGCAAATCCACTACAATTAATGCCCGTTCTGCTGCACGTACCACACTAGATGCGTGGTAGATCATTTGGTCTAAGGTAATGGGCAAAGTGGTTTCGTGTCCGGCCATAACATTACTGGCTGAATCACCTACTAAAATCACGTCGACGCCTGCCGTATCGACAATTTTAGCCATGGTATAATCATAAGCTGTAAGCATGGAGATTTTTTCTCCATTGGCTTTCATATCGATAAGTGATTTGGTAGTAACCCGTTTGTAATCTTTTTTGGCAACAGACATAATGATAAATTTAAGGCCGTAAAAGTACAAAACTAATTTGTTGATAAGATACAACAAGCCAATACAAAATGCCTTAAGCTATAAATGCCATTTTAAAATTAGGCAAAACAAAATAATAGGAAAGTTTTTTAGGGTCTAGCAATCGGCCATATTTACTGCTACGGCTAATCCCCCCTCAGAAGTTTCTTTGTATTTAGAATTCATGTCTTTGGCCGTTTGCCACATGGTATCAATTACTTTATCTAAGGGCACTTTGGCATTTTTGGCATCGGTTTCTAGGGCCAACTCGGCGGCATTAATTGCTTTTATTGCGCCCATCGTATTGCGTTCTATGCACGGAATTTGCACCAAGCCACCTATTGGATCACAGGTTAGTCCCAAGTGATGTTCCATGGCAATTTCGGCCGCCATCAACACCTGATCGGGTGTGCCGCCCATCACTTCGCACAAAGCAGCAGCAGCCATTGCTGAAGAAACGCCTATTTCGGCCTGACAGCCGCCCATGGCTGCCGAGATGGTGGCGCCTTTTTTAAAGATGCTGCCAATTTCACCGGCCACCAACAAAAATTGTTTGATTTCTTTTTCGCCAGCTTCGTGGTTTTCGATTACCAAATAATACATCAGCACAGCCGGAATTACACCAGCACTGCCATTGGTTGGCGCTGTAACCACTCGACCTAAGGCGGCATTGACTTCATTGACCGCCAACGCAAAACAAGATACCCATTTCAGGATTTGACGAAATTTTACTTCGGTTTTGCGGATGCATTCCAACCATTCTTGTGGCGTATTATAATTGGATAATCCAATCAAACCTTGGTGCATATCAAACGCTCTGCGGCGCACGTTTAATCCGCCGGGTAAAATGCCTTCGGAATGACAGCCTATATACATGCATTCGAGCATGGTGTGCCAAATGCGCATCAATTCACTATTCACCTCTGTTTCGGGTCGCATGGAAATTTCGTTGGCATACACAATTTGCGAAATGCTTTTTTCTTCGGTTTGGGTGTACACCAGTAAATCGTCGGCGTTTTTAACCAAATAGGGAAACGCACAAGTTAATTTGAGTTTATTGACAGCATCTGATTCGTCTTCTTGTACAATAAATCCACCTCCAATAGAATAATAAGTTGATTCGTATGAAGTAGTATCATTAAAAATAGCGGTAAATCGGATGCCGTTGGCATGGAACGGCAAGAAATTTCGGTGAAATAAAATGTCTATATCCGGTTTAAAAGAAAGAGATAATTCGTTGTTAAGTGAAAGTTGATTGGTTGTCTCAATTTGCTTCACGATGCCATCTATGTCTTGAATGGGGATGTATTCGGGATCTTGTCCACTCAAGCCTAACATTACCGCATAATCAGTCGCATGGCCTTTGCCTGTTAAGGATAGTGAACCGTATAATTCTACATAAACACGCTTGGTTTGCTCAAAGCGATGCGCCGATTTAAGCTCAGCAATAAAAGCCAATGCTGCTCGCCAAGGCCCCAACGTATGGGAGCTCGATGGGCCAACACCAATTTTGAGCATATCAAAAACCGAAATACAATGTTCCATGACGTATTTATTAGTCTCGCAAATATAAACTAAACCAAAGCAGATTTCCTATATCGATTTCGTAAAATCAAACAAGGCATAGAAAAGGCAAGAAGGCATGTTAGTTTGGTATAATTAATGTCATGTTGTCATATTTTTTGGTGACAATTTGCGGCAAAACTGACAATTAAAGTGTGGCAGTTGGCTTGGCACAATCCTTGACTATTGGCTAGTCGAGTAATTAAAATTGGACACTCAAAAAATTAAAAACAAAAAAAATGGGAAAAATAATTGGAATTGACTTAGGTACCACCAACTCCTGTGTTTCTGTAATGGAAGGAAACGAAGCGGTAGTAATTCCTAACTCGGAAGGAAAAAGAACAACTCCTTCAATCATTGCATTTGTAGAAGGCGGAGAAATAAAAGTAGGAGATCCTGCTAAAAGACAAGCCGTAACCAATCCGACCAAAACCATCGCGTCGATTAAACGTTTTATGGGTAGAAGCTACGCCGAAACGGCTGAGGAATCAAAACGCGTTCCGTATTCAGTAGTAAAAGGAGACAACAACACACCACGTGTAGATATCGACGGTCGTTTGTATACCGCGCAAGAATTGTCAGCCATGACCTTGCAAAAAATGAAAAAAACAGCCGAAGACTATTTAGGTCAAACGGTAACGGAGGCAGTTATTACTGTTCCGGCTTACTTTAATGATGCACAACGTCAGGCTACGAAAGAGGCAGGCGAAATTGCTGGATTAAAAGTAATGCGTATCATCAACGAGCCTACTGCTGCTGCTTTGGCGTATGGATTGGACAAAAAAGGACAAGATCAAAAAATTGCTGTATACGATTTAGGTGGAGGTACATTTGATATCTCAATCTTGGAATTGGGTGATGGCGTATTTGAAGTATTGTCAACCAATGGAGATACCCACTTAGGTGGAGACGATTTTGACCAAACAATCATTGATTGGTTGGCTGATGAGTTTAAATCAGAAGAAGGCATTGACTTGCGTTTGGATCCGATGTCGTTGCAACGTATCAAAGAAGCGGCTGAGAAAGCAAAAATTGAGTTGTCGTCTTCGGCCGAAACTGAAATCAATTTGCCTTATGTAACCGCAACTGCTTCAGGACCAAAACACTTGGTTAAAAAATTAACCCGTGCCAAATTTGAGCAATTGTCTGACAGCTTGGTAAAACGCTCGATGGAGCCAGTAGCCAAAGCGTTGAAAGATGCAGGATTATCAACTTCTGATATCGACGAAGTAATCTTAGTAGGGGGGTCTACCCGTATGCCAAGAATTGCCGATGAGGTTGAAAAATTCTTTGGTAAAAAAGCGTCTAAAGGTGTAAACCCAGACGAGGTAGTGGCAATTGGAGCTGCGATTCAAGGTGGTGTTTTATCGGGTGACGTAAAAGACGTATTGTTATTGGACGTTACACCTTTGTCATTAGGAATTGAAACCATGGGCGGTGTATTGACCAAATTGATTGAATCAAACACAACGATTCCAACCAAAAAATCACAAGTATTCTCTACCGCGGCTGATTCTCAACCAAGTGTTGAAATCCATGTATTGCAAGGAGAGCGTGCCATGGCTGCCGATAACAAAACCATTGGTCGTTTTCACTTAGACGGTATTCCACCAGCACCAAGAGGAGTTCCACAAATTGAAGTAACCTTTGATATTGATGCCAATGGTATCATCAAGGTTTCGGCTACTGATAAAGGAACTGGTAAATCGCACGACATTCGTATCGAAGCATCTTCAGGCTTAACTGCAGAAGAAATCGAGCGTATGAAAAAAGATGCGGAAGCCAATGCTGATGCGGATCGTATTGCCAAAGAGCGTGCTGAGAAATTGAACGAAGCCGACAGTATGATTTTCCAAACTGAAAGCCAGTTGAAAGAGTTGGGCGAGAAATTGTCTGACGAGCACAAAACAACCATTGAATTGGCCTTGACCGAATTGCGTATGGCGCACCAAAATCAAGATTTAGATGCGATTCAAGTGGGCTTGGACAAAATCAATGCGGCCTGGAAAACCGCTACCGAAGCCATGTATGCACAAGGTGAGCAAGGGCAAGCAGCCGATGCTCAACCACAAGCTGATGCGCAAGGGGATAACACCCAAGACGTAGAATTTGAAGAGGTTAAATAATTGCAAATAACTAGTTATTCTAGTGTTCAAATGAAAAACCGAGCTGAAAGGCTCGGTTTTTTTTATGCTTGTAAATTATTTTTCTTTTCGAAACATTTTTTCAATTACCAAAACATGTGGAAAGGTAATGGAGGCCAAAAACGAGAAGAAGAGTGCGTCAAATAATTTTAAGTCCCTGAAAAGGAAATAAAGTATAGTAATGCCCATTAGAGAAATCAGCCAATACAAAGCAGCAGATAAAAAATATTTTTTAAATGTTGGAATTGTGGCTTGGCCATATAAAAACTCCATTTGATCTAAGATTGATGGAATACTGTGCCAAAAAATAAAATACAAGGCAAAACCCCAAATTAAACTCGACACTTTAAATAGGATTGCAAATACAAACAAGTAAAATACTTCTATCAAAATGGAATCTGTAAATGCATTGTATTTGTAGTACAACAAAAAAACCAAACTAATTGTAGTAATCAAGATTGCAAAAAATACGTTTTCGATAAGTAGGGTAGGTATGCTAGAAGCAGTAATGTCAAATATTATCTGTTGAACTTGGGGGATATGAAACTCAAAAAGCATAAATAGCAAGAGCATTCCATAACTCGTTTCAAATAGAACCTTAATTAATGAATGAGCTGAACTAATTTTAGCATTCCAGTGTTGTTCGCCAAAATGATAGCCGCTGACAATAATAAATAAGAATAGGGCCAAAGCAGGAACCAAATAAAAAAGAAAGGCTCCAAAAAGTACAATTCCAATGTAATACCCCAAAATTTTCCAATAGCTGCTCGCTTTATTTTGTGTGTTAATGTTCTTAATCAAGGTTAAATCATTTGCCCCATGAAGTATTCCGAAGCTAAAAATTAGTAAAAAACCTACATAAATTTGATATTCTTTCGGAACAAAAGAATCAATCCATAAACCGAAAAAGCTTGCTACGATTGCGAAATTGGGATATTTTAACATTGATTTTAAATTTTGTTTAAAAATAAGTAAAAAAAAATAGACAAATCGCATTGATTATTGTTTAATATTTTTTAGGTTTGCTTAAACAATTAAATATTAACCAATTTTTTAACCATTTTAATTTTTATTTATTATGACAAACTTTTCTTTATTTACTTCGTTGATTTCGAAAATGTTGCCTACTGATTATGTAGGGTTTACTTTTTTTGTTGGCTGTATGGCCATGATGGCTGCTTCAGCCTTTTTCTTTTTGTCATTGAGTCAATTTGACAAAAAGTGGAGAACTTCTGTTTTGGTATCGGGTTTAATTACCTTCATTGCAGCTGTTCACTATTTCTACATGAGAGACTACTGGGCAGCGTTCCAAGAATCTCCAACATTCTTCCGTTATGTGGATTGGATTTTGACAGTGCCTTTGATGTGTCTTGAGTTTTACTTGATCTTGAAAGTAGCTGGTGCAAAACAAAACCTATTGTGGAAAATGGTTTTCTATTCAGTAATCATGTTAGTAACAGGATACTTTGGAGAAGCTGTAGATCAAGCTAACGCTTGGATGTGGGGCTTAGTTTCAGGTATTGCTTACTTTGCTATTGTATATGAAATCTGGATGGGTGAGGCTTCTAAATTAGCTGCTGCTGCCGGTGAAAATGTATTGTCTGCACACAAAATCTTATGCTGGTTTGTATTAGTAGGTTGGGCTATCTATCCATTAGGATACATGTTAGGAACTGAAGGATGGTACACTAGCATCTTAGGAAAAGGTAACGTAGATGTAGCTTACAACATTGCTGATGCCATCAACAAAATTGGATTTGGTTTAGTTATCTACAGCTTAGCTGTTAAATCTCAAAAAGACTAATTCCTCTTTTAATATATAGAAAAACCGAGCCATTGGCTCGGTTTTTTTTACCCTATATTTAAAAAAAATTAATTCAGCACTTTAATTTCGAACAGTTTATCCCAGTTTTTCCCAGTAACAAATAAGGTTTTTGTTTTGGCGTTGTAGGCAATTCCGTTTAATACTTCAGCGGCTACATTTTTTACTTGCGAACGTAAACCCGACAAATCCAACACGCCTTCTACTTCTCCTGTACTTGGATTGATAATGGCAATAGCGTCTTTTTGCCAAATGTTGCCATAAATTTTTCCCTCAACCCATTCCAATTCATTAATTGATTTTATTTTGTTGGTATTGGTGTATACATTGATGTAGTCATCCATTTTTTGAGTAGATGGGTTCATTTTCCATATTTTTTCTGTTCCGTCTGAATGGTAAATAGACTGTCCGTCATTGGTCATTCCCCAACCTTCAATGGGTTTGTCATAGGTAAATGTTTTTATTTTTTTTAGTGTATTGGCATCGTAAATAAATCCCACATTCGATTGCCAAGTAAGCTGAAACCACTGTTTGTTAATGGCGGTTATTCCTTCTCCAAAGTATTCGCTTTCTAAATTGATTTGGCGATAGACTTTTCCTGTTTTGTAATCATATGAACGCAAGTGTGAAGATCCTTTTTGACCGGTACTTTCATACAAAGTGTCGCGGTAAAATTCTAATCCTTCTGTAAATGAAAGTGTATCATGCATGTAGGTATTCACAATTTTGTAGTTCTTAAATTCAGGTGTTTTACTTGAAACTACTTCAATTCGTGTGGTGATTTCTACAAAATCATCATCAAAATAGATTTGTGCTTTGAGGTTTTGATAACCCAACTTTTTGGCTGCAATTGGCAAAGTGAACGAATTGATTGACTTGGCTGATTTTACCTTTTGCTCATTTAGATAATACACTATGCTATCAACTGTTTTTGCTTTGGTGTTGAGCACAGTAATTGCTACGTTTTCGCCAGTGGTACATTGTGTTTTCATTTGCCCTGTATCAAAACTAAAATAGCTTTCTTTTTCAGCTTTGCTGGGTCCGCATGAACTTATGAATTGAGTTAGTGTTATGAAGATGAGTAAGTTACAGTATTTCATTTGGCTAATTTTAGGTGTGCAATATACAATACAAATTAATATCCATTTTACTCTTGCAAAAATATAATTTACCCTTATATTTGCAGCGGCAAGTCCTACACGACCAGCTCCTGTAGAATCCTCCAGGATGGGAACATAGCAAAGGTATATGGTTGTAGCGGTGCGATGTAGGTCGCTTGCCTTTTTTTAGAAATACAATATTAGATCTTCCTGTTGGAAGATTTTTTTTTTGCTTTAATTGAACTTATCATAGCAAGAAGCGTCTTCATTATTTCAAGTATTTTGTCCTATATTTGCCCCTTATTTTAAAGCAGTTATGTTTCAAAAAGTGGTGTTTATTACCGGAGCTTCCTCTGGAATTGGAAAGGCAATCGGAACTTATTTGCACGACAAAGGCTACCGTGTAATCGGCAGCAGCCGTACTCCAGAAAACTACCCTAATCCGTTGTTTCCATTATTAGCTGTTGATGTTAAAGACCCCGCAAGTATCCAACAAGCTGTACAGAAAATCATAGATGATTATGGAACACTTGATGTTTTAATTAACAACGCGGGTGTAGGTATTACCGGGCCATTGGAAGAATTGCCCGAAATGGAAATGAAAGCCAATTTTGAAACTAACTTTTTTGGTCCCATCGCAGCAATCAAAGCTGTATTGCCGCAAATGCGTCAGCAAAAAGCGGGATTAATTATCAATATCACATCAATTGCCGGGTATATGGGCTTGCCTTACCGCAGTATTTATTCGGCTTCAAAAGGTGCCTTGGAACTCATTAGCGAATCGCTAAGTATGGAACTAAAACCCTTTGGCATTTCAATCACCAATGTGGCACCGGGCGATTTTGCTACCAAGATTGCTTACAATCGTTTTCATGCACCTGTAATTAAGGGTTCAGCATATGAAGCCTCGTATGGAAAATCCTTGGCTTTGCTCAATGAACATGTTGATTCGGGCAGTAATCCCCAACAAATGGCTGAAGCAGTTTATGCCATTATCAAAACTAAAAATCCAAAAATTCATTATAAAGTAGGTTCGTTTATGCAAAAATTTTCGGTGGTATTGAAGCGCATATTGCCCGATAAAGTCTATGAACGTCTGCTCATGAATCATTATAAATTGTAATTTTGGACACCATTTTTAATAAACACAACTAAATACACACACCATGAAATTTTTTATTGACACCGCCAACCTTACTGAAATTGCCGAAGCTCAAGCTTTGGGGGTATTAGATGGCGTGACCACCAATCCTTCACTAATGGCCAAAGAAGGCATCAGCGGAAAAGACAACATCTTGAAACATTATGTTGACATATGTAACTTAGTTACTGGAGATGTGAGTGCTGAAGTAATTGCAGTTGATTATAATGGAATGATTCGTGAAGGCGAAGAATTGGCCGAATTACATCCACAAATCGTGGTTAAATTACCCATGACCAAAGAAGGCGTAAAGGCCTGTAAATATTTTTCTGATCGAGGCATTCGCACCAATGTAACCTTGGTTTTTTCGGCTGGACAAGCTTTGTTGGCTGCAAAAGCAGGAGCTACCTATGTATCTCCATTTATTGGACGCTTGGATGATATCTCCACAGATGGCTTGAATTTGATTGAGGAAATTCGTTTGATTTATGACAACTACGGTTTTGAAACCGAAATTTTAGCGGCTTCAGTTCGTAATACCATGCACATCATCAACTGTGCGAAAATCGGTGCCGATGTAATGACAGGTCCTTTATCTGCTATAGTAGGTTTGTCAAAACACCCCTTAACCGATATTGGTTTGGCCCAATTCTTGGCCGACTATGCCAAAGGAAATAAATAAGAAAAACACCTATAAAAAAAGGGACTTCAGCAATGAGGTCCCTTTTTTGTTGGTAAAATTTAGTTACAGTTCTTTCTCAAAATCCACATCAAACAAATTGGTAAATGCGTTTTTGATGATGGTATTGGTGTCTAAAATAATGGTGCGATGCACTTTCATGATGGCCCAGTTGCGTTTGGCTTCTTCAAAATTATGTGCTTGAACTTCAACGATTCCCTTAAAATTGTATTTCGCTACCAAGTTTTGCCATTCGGTTACATCGGGATCCAAATTGACAGCCACAAAGGTGTATTCGGGGTGTAATTTTTGTAATTCTAGTACTTTTTTGTGCGCTGCAATGTAGTGCGATGTGAGGTTTTTGGTCCAGAAAAACAGGATGGTTTTGGACTGATATAAGGTTCTGTAATCAAAGGGTTTATTGTCTATGTCAACCAATTTTACTTGAGGTAATTGCTTTTGTGCATTCAAGTTATTGATGGCTTTCCCAATTTCGTTGATTTCGTTTTTCTTGCTGTTATCAGTTGAAAATTGGTGATACGTATCCAAAAATTTCTGGTTGTTCACCATGTTCTGTTCTTCGAGCAAATAGGTAAAGGCAATGTTGTTGAGGATGATGTTTTTTACCTTTTCGTTTTTAATTAGTGTATCGGCAATTTTTAATTTATTGATATTGGTTTTTAATGCCAAATCTACTTCGGTGAAATGATTGTGGTAATTAATAGCGCCCATGTTGTTGAGCATATACGACAAATAGGTTACAAACGGTTCGAAATTTGATAGCTTGGCGTTATTAAAATCGATGTTCTGGCGATAGGAAAAATAATTTTTTGGTAATTCTTCAATTACATCGATTCCTGTTCTCATTTTATGTGCCATCGGATACAACTCTTTTTTGCTGTAGTGCGCGAAATTCAGCGCACTTTGTGCATATAAATCAAAGCCCTTGCTCCATTTAATGCTGGCTTTCTTTTGGAGATAGAAGTTCTTTTTTTCTTTGTAAGAAGCGTCGATTTGTGAAATAAATTTAGGAAGAGGATAATCAAATACATCAAAAATAGTATTTCGATCGGCTTCGTTTTTAAGGTATAATTCAATTAAAAAATTGTTTTTCTGATCTCCTCTGCCACAAAATACAATAGAGTTGTCAAAGTCTTTGGCGTTGAGTCGCACCATGATGCTGTCGTTTTTGTCAAAGTACACATACTGGTACTCTGGATCATTTTTAAACGTGTACAAACCAGGCGTCAACGAATCAAATTTGATAAAAAAGCGATTGTTTTCGTCTAGTAATACGCTGTCAATTGCCACATTATCACGGCAAAATAAAACATATGGATTTGTTGGATTCGAAACTTCACCCCCAAAATAAGCCGTATAATTGTCGCTTTTAAATTCCTTGTTACAAGAACCCAAAAGGATAACCATCGGCAGAATAAGAAATGGAACAATATGTTTCTTGAAGTCAGACATTTACACAAAAATAGGGAGCAAAAATATCGAGTCTTACCCTAGCATTGTGTTAAGGCCTCGTTAAATAAACTTTTGTTGTCGAAACCCGTGATTACACCTACTAATTTTATACTTTTGCGCAAATTTTAATACCACATTCTAGCTATGTTAACAGTCAATAATTTATCGGTACAATTTGGAAAACGCATCTTGTTTGATGAAGTAAATACCACTTTTACACACGGCAATATTTACGGTGTGATTGGGGCAAATGGAGCCGGAAAATCTACCTTTTTAAAAATTATTGCAGGTGATATCGATCCTACTTCAGGCCATATTCATTTAGAACCGGGTAAGCGGATGTCGGTGTTGAACCAGAATCACAATATGTTTGACGAGCACACGGTATTGGAAACCGTAATGATGGGTAACAAAGTGTTGTTTGCTGTAAAAAAAGAAATGGACGAATTGTATTTGGATTACAATGACGCCAATGCCGATCGAATTGGTGAATTGCAAGTGCAGTTTGAGGAAATGAATGGCTGGAATGCCGATTCGGATGCGGCAGCCATGTTGTCGAATTTGGGTATTAAAGAAGATAACCACTACACCATGATGGCCGATTTAGATGGTAAATTAAAAGTTCGTGTGTTGTTGGCACAGGCACTTTTTGGTAATCCAGATGTACTAATCATGGATGAGCCCACAAATGACTTGGATTTTGAAACCATTGCTTGGTTGGAAAACTTTTTGGCTAATTATGACAATACCGTTATTGTGGTTTCACACGACCGTCACTTTTTGGATGCGGTGTGTACCCATATTTCGGATATTGATTTTGGAAAAATTAATCACTACTCGGGAAATTATACCTTTTGGTATGAGTCTTCTCAATTAGCGGCCAAACAAAGGGCCCAACAAAACAAAAAAGCCGAAGAAAAGAAACAAGAATTAGAAGAATTTATTCGTCGTTTTAGTGCGAATGTGGCCAAATCTAAGCAAGCCACGTCCCGTAAAAAGATGATCAGCAAATTGAATATTTCCGAGATTAAACCCTCTAGCCGCCGCTATCCGGCTATTATTTTTGACCAAGAACGCGAAGCGGGTGATCAGATATTAAATGTAGAAAACCTAAGTGCATCCATCGAAGGGGAAACCCTTTTTACAGCTGTGGATTTGAATATGGCCAAAGGCGATAAAATTGTGTTATTCTCTAAAGATTCTCGGGCAACTACCGCCTTTTATGAAATTTTAAACGGCCATCAACAACCCGATTCAGGACAATTTGATTGGGGTGTTACTACCAACCAAGCCTATTTACCAGTTGATAATCATGCTTTTTTTGAAAACGATTACACCTTGGTGGATTGGTTGCGCCAATGGGCCAAAACCGAAGAAGAGCGCGAAGAGGTTAATATTCG
>JBJOOG010000145.1:0-6844 GCA_046051465.1 Bacteroidota bacterium
TTACCACCAAACCGCTCGGAAGGCCGTTGAGCACCATCATATCCAAATTGGCCAAGGTAAACCCAAAGAATCCGTCTGGCGTTCCATCCAAATCACAACTGGCATAGCTCAGGTTTTGCGGCACTGTGGCGGTCGAAAATTGCAATGCTACAGGCACAACTGTAATACAACCAAAGTTGGTTTGTACGGCTGCGTATATGGTTTTGGGTACCGAAACATAATTTGAAGTTGTTGTTATTGCTTGGCTGACATCAAAAAGTTGGGCCGCAGTTGCCGATTCAAAATAAACCACCGGACCGTAACTGCTGTTGTTATTGGTAACCAGCGCATTGAGTTTGGTAAGATTAAACACAGACGAGCCATCTAGATTTTCATCGCAGGCCAATAGGGTAGAAGCTACCAAGACCGGTTTAGGTACAAATTCCAATATGCAACTACCAGAACTACTGCAACTACCCGTGCTTGTGGTAATGGTTACACTATAGGTGCCGGAAACGGAATTTGAAATGGTAAGTGTGGGATTGGTTTCGCCGCTCATAGCCGAACCATTCAAGAACCATTGGTAGAAATTAGTGCCGGATTGAGTTGCATTTAAGGTTATTGGGTTGCCTTCGCATATTGGATTATTGGTTGCGATTAATCGATCGGGACCCAAATCAATTCCCAGATTCAAACTGCCACCACCCAAAAAAATAGCCGAATCGTACCGCACATTTTCGTGATCGGCAATGACTAATTTAATGTGATAATTTCGCCCGGGAATTACAGTGGCTTGTGCAGTCATCACTACGGTTTGTCCATTAAAATTGATGGGTGCCCCACTGGTGTTGTATCCGCCAAAATAACTTTCGTTGGCTGCAGCGCATGATCCTGCTATGGCCGGATGAACCGAGGTAACCAAAACAGGAGTTGTTGTTCCCGGAATTATAGCCAAATTTTGATAGGGTGCCGAACTGCCTACTTCTTTCAGCAAAAAAGCAAATCCATCCGAGTAACGACAGGGAGCAGTGCCTTGGTATTCTTCAGATGCAAAAATATAGTTGAATTGAAAGTTGCTGTTTTGGGGCGTAAAATCAAATTCTAAAGTAGTGGCGTTATAGGTATTGGTCATGCTGATCGCTTGTTCCAGATCTAAATCGCCTTGCCACGTGTTTTGTCCTTCATCAATAAGATTCGTATTCGGGCCAGCTGCACGTGAGGCCCGAGCCGTACACAAAATCACACCGTTTGCAAAGGGAAAGGTTCCTCCCCCATTACTAAAGTAGCCATAACTTTGCTGGGCACCGCTAAAGGGATCGCCACTCACCGTGACATTTGAAACCGTTGCACAGGGGTTGTTGATCAATACATTTTCGACCAGTTGTTGCGCAGAATACGTATCATCAATAGAAACATTTTGGCTATAGGAATACTCGGCTATTAGCACGAATAGTATACTAAAAAGTCGAATGTAGCCAATTGATTTCATGGGCATTTGCCGGTGATGAGCCGTTTAGCTTTTTTGTTCTTTGTTGAAATACACCAGATAGTAATACATTTGTTTTTCCTCATCCCAGCCTTTTTCTACAAACTTTTCGGCGCTTTCGGGGTTGATGAAATCCAATTTAATTTGAATGTGCGTATCCAGATTAATCACATTTTTAATCGATTTGCGCGCATCTGATACCGCTGCATTGGCAATTGGGAACGAGGTCACATCTTCGATGCTGTATTTTTCGCCTTTGTCTACTTTGTAGCTTTTAAACTCTGGAATCAAGTCGGGGTTATCGAGTACTTCGTTGAGGAAGTTGCTTTCTTCAAACTGGTCGTTTTTGGCAAAATAATTTACCGAACGATTCATGAACATCACCTCTTCTTTTTTGTCTTCGGCCGGAAGCACCACGTCTTTGGCAAAGCCTTGGCAAAATTTCAAGTATTTTTTGGTGATGAAATTTTCATCTTCAAAGGCATCCACCGACAAGAAATGCTCCAACCAATAGCGCGCGTCATAGCGGTTGCTGTCTACGGTTAAAATTTTATAGCCTTCTTCTTGTTTGTGGTTAAAAATCAAACAGCCTTTGTCCAATTTGTTCAAGTTGATGCCTTGTTGCAAGATCATCTCAAGGTTGGTTCCCTTTTCTTCAAACTGCAGGAAATCGGCTTGCAACTCGCTTTTAAAAATACCAACCGCATCAACCACCGTATTGTCAATTGACAAATGGCTCAAATAAGCCACATAAACTTCCCCATTTTTGATGTGCGGATGATTGGATTGTTCAAACAAGTGTTTGGTGATTTTTTTAGATACCTCGTGTACTGAGGAAGGATCAGCAAATAGTTGGCTCACCAATTTATACATGTCGTTGTATTCTAAATCGACATCATGGGCAAATTGGTAGTAGTTTTCTTCTTTGTCCCGAAAGGGCTTAAAGAAATATTCTTTCAACAACGGAACAATTTCGTCGTTTAAAGTGTATGGTTGTTCAGATAAGAAAATAGCTTCGTTTCGGCTTTTATTGCCCACGCGGTGAATGGATAAGTTCTCAATGTGGGTGTTGTACAAATTAATCATAAAGGAGTTTTCGTTTATTTTATTAGATAAAAGAACCAAGAAGTAAGGAATCTCAGCTTCTTGGTTTAGGGTATAATTCGAATGTATGAATCAGGTTTTGTGCGAATGCTAATAGTCGTCGTAGCCGTGGTCTTCGTATCCGCCTTCGTTTTCGTCAAATAGATCGAGGTCGTCTTCGTCAAGATCATCTTCAAATTCGTCGTAGATGCCTTCGGTCATGTCGGCTTCGTAGTTTTTGTCACCGGCTTCGGCAGGCATAAACCCGTGGCTAAACAAGGTAGCTGGGTAGGTTTCTGACGCGCTAACCTCTTCAATTGCGGCCAATTCTACCAAGAATGTCCACATGTTTAGAAAGTCATATACATAAATAATTTTGGTGTTTTCCTTGTCCAATACATCGGCCAACACATACTCGCTCATGATGCGTTGCTCGCCCGGTGTATCGCCGGTGTCAAACAAGGCAATTTCGTCTTCCTGGTTCCATTTGTCGTCACAGGTGTAGAACGAGGCCATTTCTTGCCCGTCAAAATCAAAGGCATTCACAATGGCGTTGTGTAAATCTTCTAAGGTGTCGTCTTCCAAAATTGCGATGTCTCGAAATATATCTTCTTCGGTATCGAGGATCACTCTAAATTTATAAACCATATGCTCTTATTTTATTAGCGTAAACTCACGCCCAATTCGGTAGTTAATTTTTCTTGTAAGTTGCTCATCACGGCATCAATTTGCTCGTCGGTTAAGGTTTTGCTGCTGTCTTGCAAAATGAAACTCACCGCATACGATTTTTTCCCTTCGGGTAGTTTATCGCCTTGGTACACGTCAAACAATTGGATGTTTTTGAGCAAGGTTTTTTCGGTTTGTTTGGCCAAGTGGTAAATGGCATCAAAACTCACGGCTTCGTCTATGAGCATCGAGAAATCGCGACGCACTTCGGGAAATTTAGGAATATCCTGGAATTTCATTTTGGTCGAAACCATTTTCAAGACCAAATTCCAATTGATGTCGGCATAGAATACCTCTTGCTTGATGTCAAAATACTTGAGAATCGCTTTTTTTACGGTGCCAAATTCAACCAAGGTGTCGTTGCCAATGGCATACTGAACACCCTCTGCAAATACATCCGATTGCAGCGGCTTGGTTTTGGCTTTGTCAATGCCCATGCGCGACAACAACCCATCGATGTAGCCTTTGAATAAGAAAAAGTCACTGGCTTTGCTCGCTTGTGTCCAGTTTTCGGAGTTGCGGTTGCCGCTCACAAACAAGCTCAGGTGCTTGGGCTCGCTATAGCTTCCGGCTTTATAGTGGTAGGTTTTGCCAAATTCAAACAACTTTAAGTCCGAATTTCTTCGGTTGCAGTTGTAGGCCACGGCTTCCAATCCAGAAAATAAAAGCGATTGACGCATAGCCGAAAGATCGGCGCTCAACGGATTGAGCATACTTACATTGTGTTCGGCTTGCAGCTGTTCACTCAAACTCACATAATCAGGCGTGGTGAGTGAATTGGCCATCATCTCATGAAACCCTTGGGAATTCAATTGATTGGCGATGGTATTTTGAATTTTGTAATCTTCAGTACGGGAAGAATTAGAAATGGTGGCGTTCAATTTTTTACTAAAATTGATGTTATTGTACCCATAAACGCGCAATATTTCTTCGATCACGTCAATTTCACGTTGCACATCTACTCGGTAGGCCGGTACAATTAGCCCCAAGCCTTTATCGGTAGAGCTATTTACTTTAATGTCAAGCGAAGCCAGTATCTTTTTGATGATTTCTTTCGACAATTCTTGCCCAATTAATTTGGTTGTTTTCTCAAAATTCAAAAATACCGGGAAGTCTTCTATCTTTTTTGGGTATACATCAATTACATCCGAGGTGACTTCGCCGCCGGCCACTTCTTGAATAAGAATGGCAGCGCGCTTCAACGCATATTCAGTAATGGTTGGATCGATTCCGCGTTCAAATCGGAAAGAGGCATCGGTGTTGAGTCCATGTCTTTTGGCCGATTTACGCACGCTTACCGCATTAAAGTAGGCACTTTCTAAAAATATATGTTGGGTTGATTCGCTCACGCCCGATTCTTTTCCGCCAAAAACGCCCGCAATACACAAGGGTCCGTGGTCGTCGCAGATCATCAAATCGTCTTCGTGCAAGCTGCGTTCAACATCATCCAAGGTGGTAAATTTGGTTCCCGCAGCCACTGTTTTTACCTGAATTTTCCCATTGATTTTGGCCGCGTCAAAGGCATGCAAGGGCTGCCCCAATTCGTGCATTACGTAATTGGTTACATCTACAATGTTGTTTTTGGGTTGTAGGCCAATGGCTTTCAATCGGTTTTGTAGCCATTCGGGTGATGGTTTTATACTCACCCCAGAAATGGTAACCCCGCAATAGCGAGGTGCCAATTTGGGATTTTCAACTTTTACATCAATTTTCAAGGTGCGTTTGTCCACACGAAAATTACTCACCGAGGGTGTAATGAGTTCAACTTGTACGCCACTTTGAATTAAGCCGGCACGCAAATCACGGGCAGTTCCCCAGTGGCTCATGGCATCGGCACGGTTGGGTGTGAGGCCAATTTCAAATACTTCGTCGTTTTCTATTTTAAATTCTTTGGCTACCGATGCACCAGGCATTAATTTTTCGTCCAACACCAAGATGCCGTCGTGGCTGTCGCCCAAGCCCAATTCGTCTTCGGCACAAATCATTCCGTGGCTTTCTACGTCGCGGATTTTACCTTTTTTAATCACAAAGGCATCGCCGTTTTTGTCATACAAAGTGGTGCCAATTAAGGCGACAGGAACTTTTTGTCCGGCGGCCACATTGCTCGCGCCACACACAATTTGCAAAGGAGTTTCATTGCCCACGTCTACGGTAGTTACTTTCAAGCGATCGGCATTGGGGTGTGGTTCACAACTGAGTACATGTCCAACCACAATTCCTTCGAGTCCACCTTTTACCGATTGGTATTTTTCTACGGCTTCAACTTCAAGCCCCAAGTCGGTTAAAAGGGCGGCAATTTCGTCGGATTTCCAGTCTATTTTAAGAAATTGTTTAATCCAATTGTAAGATATTTTCATAGCGGGCTGCGTACTTTTTTTAAGGACGTAAATATACGGATTGCGGATTTGTGGTGAGGAAAATTATTGAAAAATTTAATGATTTAAATATTGAAAAATTTGCACCTGAAACAGCAGAATTTGAAATTGGTTTCGAAGTGTCGGGATGGAATTTTTTAAACACAGATTGTCAAAATTTAACGGATTATAAAAATCTTTTTGATTTCTCTGATTTTGCTAATCTGTGTTGCTAAACTGTATATTTTGCTATTGGAATATCTATTTTGGTTTGCCATGAGTGCAAAACTAATTTTCATTTATATCAGTTAAATATTGTCTGTAAAGACTTTTGTTCCATCTGTAAACTAGTATAAAACAACCCACTATTAATATGGAATAAATCAAAGTTGCACTATGAATTGTTTTGTAATAATTGTTGTAGTTTATTAGTAACCACATTGTCGTTGAGACAACCCCAGCATATACAAGTCCTTTGGTTAATATATGTCCAAAATAGTTATTTGCCCTTTTTAAGTCTTTTGGAAATTTATACAGCGTAGAAATCCAACAGTCCTTATAGCCCAAATAAACATAGGCAACAAAATTGCTGAATGTGAAACCTTTTTCTTTTGGCAGTAAGTTCATTGGTTTAAATACACTTATATAGTAAGCATAAATGACATAAATAGTCAAAACACTTAAAATAATTAGCAGAGTTGTCCAAGAAGATATTCCGACAACTGTCACAAGTGGATTGGCTTCTTTATTGAGGTCTGGTGTCAATAAGTTAGTGCAATATGCATCATAGCTTCTTGAAAAAAGTATCCATATAATCGTCAAGGTAAATTTTAGTTTCTTTTTCATTTTTTTTTGGCTTTAGTGTAAATGATTTTCTTTAAAGTAGGTATATGTGTTGTTATTTAAAATGACAGCTAATTCTTAATTAATATCATTTACAACAGCTCCTCAACATGCTTCTTAATATTGGCCGCAATTTTGGCAGTGGGTAAATCATTGGAGTCGGTACCAAACGGGTCTTCAATTTCTTCGGCGATGAGTTCTAAACTGGCCAAGACATAGAAAATAAATACCACCACGGGTATCACCAAATATCCCAAACTCAGGGCATAGCCAAAAGGCAAAGTCATCACGTAGAAAAATATAAACTTCTTGATAAACGAACTGTACGAGTAGGGAATAGGCGTGTTTTTAATGCGTTCGCAGGCGCCACACA
>JBJOOG010000146.1:0-10409 GCA_046051465.1 Bacteroidota bacterium
GTTAAAAATCAACATTGCTATTTGCTTTTTACTGAATGCAAACTTAGGACTTTAGTTCATTACTGCATAAATTTTTGTAATTTTGCCTGATTTTTATTGACAATAAACAAAGTAACAATCTTATGGAGGAAAAGAGGATATTATATGTGTCATCTGAAGTGGTGCCTTATCTAGCAGAAAATGAGGTGTCGTTGATGTCTTATGATGTTCCAAAAATGGTCAATGATCAAGGTGGACAAATTCGCATCTTCATGCCACGCTATGGGAACATTAACGAACGCCGTCACCAGTTACATGAGGTGATTCGTCTATCAGGTATGAATTTGGTTGTCAATGACTTAGATATGCCTTTGATAATTAAAGTGGCTTCTATTCCCAAGGAAAGAATTCAGGTTTATTTTATCGATAACGACGAATATTTTAAACGAAAAGCAACCTTTGCCGATGAAGACGGCGTGTTGTTTCCGGATAATGACGAGCGTGCCATTTTCTTTGCAAAAGGCGTAGTAGAAACGGTTAAAAAATTAAATTGGGTTCCAGATATCATTCACGTTCACGGTTGGATGGCTGCCTTATTGCCCGTTTACATGAAACATTATTACAAAGACGAGGCCTTGTTTGCCGACACCAAAATAGTGACCTCAGTTTACAGCCAATCATTTGACGGCAACTTAAATTTGGAACTTACCAATAAAATTCAATTTGATGGTGTGCCGGCAAGTGCGCTTTCAGAATTGGCAATACCAAGTTACGAGAATATCATAAAAACCGCAGTAAACCACTCAGATGCAGTCATTATTGCTTCTGAAAACCTTTCTTCAAGTTTAACAAAATATATAGAATCCACAGGGAAGCCTTTTTTACCTTTCGCTCCCAAAGATCAATTCGCGCAAGCCTACACTAGCTTTTACAAAGACTCGGTAGTATAAATTCAAGTAATTTCTAATGAATACACGTATTTTTAAAGTTTTATTTCTTGCTCTATGCATTACTTTTTTCACCACTTCATGTGACAGCACGTTCAACGAGTTGGGATCTGATATAGTTGGCGAGACAAGTTATGAGTTTGGCACCCCCGTTTCTTACAAAGTTCGGGCATACACAAAAGGCCTGGGCGCAATGGATTCTAAGAATTTACCAGTAAATCCGTTGGGAATATATGATAATCCTGTTTTTGGAAAAACCAAGGCTCATTTTGCTACTCAAGTGCAGTTGGCGGTTCTCAATCCAACATTTAATGCGGCTTTAGAACCCGAAATTGATAGCGTATACCTTACCATACCTTATTTCAGCACCAAAACTAGCACAGATGCCGCAGGTGTAGGGACGTATAAATTGGATTCTATTTACGGACCCAACGAGACTGATTTTGACTTAAAAGTATATGAATCGGGTTACTACATTAGAGATTTAGATCCTGTAAACGCTACTCAATCTATACAACCTTATTATACCGATCAAAACGCCGAATTTGATGCAGTAAAGGGTATTCTTTTGAACGATGACGAAGCAGATAATCAAAACTCAGCGTTCTTTTTTAGCAATTCAGAGTACAACGAACTCAAAACATCAGAAGAGGGCGTGAAATCAATTACTCGAAAAGTACCTGCCCTACATGTAAAACTCAACAAAACATTTTTCAAAACTAAAATCTTTGAAGCGCCAGCGGGTAAGTTATCAAACAACAATATTTTCAAAGAATATTTTCGCGGACTGTACTTTAAAGTAGACAATAACGGAACATCAGCGGGCAATATGTCTATGATGAATTTTAAATCCGGCACAATCGTAATTAGTTATAAACAATACGAATCAGTGCCTGATAATGATCCAGTGACACCGCTTCCAAAAAAAGTAAACAAATCGATTATTCTTAATTTGGCGGGCAATACAGTATCCTTAATTGAGCAAATCAATTCACCCAGTTATACAACCGCCATTTCCGGAAATGAGATTGCTGGAGATGAAAAGCTTTATGTAAAAGGGGGTGCAGATGGAACACTTGCAATACTCGATTTATTTGATCCTACCGATATTCTAGGATACACCAACGGCGTATTGGTAAATACACCAAACAATGTGCCTGACGAGTTAGACGAATTGCGTGAGAAATATACCCGCAAAGAATTGGTTGTAAATGACGCCTCTTTAACCTTTTCAATTGACAACCTGGCCATGAGTGCTGGTAATCCGGTTGCCTATGAGCCCAATCGTATTTATTTATACGATTTAAAAAACAAACGCCCACTTTTAGATTATTACACAGATCAATACGCCAACTCACTCAAGCCCAAGTATGCTAAAAATGTACATGGCGGGATCATCACTAAAAACACTGACGGTAGAGGGACGCAATACAAAATCAGAATTACGAATCATTTGCGCAACCTCATAAAATACAAAGATTCAACCAATGTCAAGTTGGGATTGGTAGTGACTGAAAATATTGGAGTAGTCACCAATAAACGATTAAAAACATCTTTCGTTACCTCAAATCAAACGGTTTCTGAGGCGCCAACTATGAGTGTTGTCAATATGCTAGGAACCGTTTTGTACGGATCAAACCTACCGGTTGGCGATCCAAACGAAGACAAAAAATTAAAATTAACCATCTATTATACAGAACCCAAATAATATATAGATATGTGTGGAATTGTTGGATACATTGGGACTAGAGAAGCCTATCCCATAATCATAAAAGGATTAAAACGATTAGAATACCGCGGCTATGATAGTGCAGGAATTATGCTGTATGACGGCCATGACATGAAATTGTCCAAAACAAAAGGAAAAGTATCCGACTTAGAGGCCAAATCGGCGGTTGAGATAACGACCAATGGAACAATTGGAATGGGACATACCCGTTGGGCTACTCATGGGGTGCCCAATGATGTAAATTCTCATCCACACCTTTCCAACTCCGGACAATTGGCTATTATTCACAATGGAATTATTGAAAATTATGCGCCTTTAAAAAAGGAATTGATGAAACGTGGGTACGTGTTTAAATCGGACACCGATACCGAAGTCTTGATTAATCTAATTGAAGACATTCAAAAACAAGACAATTTAAAGCTTGGAAAAGCAGTTCAAGTAGCGTTAAACCAAGTGGTTGGAGCCTATGCTATTTGTGTTTTTGATGTAAAAAAACCCAATGAAATGGTTGTTGCCCGCTTGGGAAGTCCATTGGCTATAGGTGTGGGTGTCGATGAGTTTTTTATTGCATCAGATGCCTCACCGTTTATTGAATACACATCAAATGCCATCTATTTAGAAGACGAAGAAATGGCTATTGTGCGCATGCACAAACCCTTAAAAATCAGAAAAATTAAAGACGATTCATTGGTAGATCCTTACATACAGGAATTGAAAATGAATTTGGAACAAATAGAAAAAGGCGGGTATGATCACTTCATGATGAAGGAAATATACGAACAGCCTAGCGTTATTAAAGACACCTACCGTGGTCGATTATTGGCCAACCAAGGAATCATCCAAATGGCGGGTGTAGAAGACAATTTAGAAAAATTCTTGCATGCTGAGCGCATCATCATTGTGGCATGTGGAACCTCTTGGCACGCCGGATTGGTGGCCGAGTACATCATTGAAGAATTTGCACGCATTCCCGTTGAGGTAGAATACGCGTCTGAATTTCGTTACAGAAACCCCATTATCAATAAATCAGATGTGGTGATTGCCATTTCCCAATCGGGAGAAACCGCTGATTCCTTGGCCGCTATTAAGTTGGCCAAAGAAAACGGAGCATTTGTATTTGGCGTTTGTAATGTGGTGGGATCTTCAATTTCAAGAGAAACCCATGCCGGAGCATATACCCATGCGGGACCCGAAATTGGCGTGGCTTCTACCAAAGCATTTACTACTCAAATTACGGTACTCACTATGTTGGCCTTGCGTTTGGCTAAAGCAAAAGGCAGCATGAATAATTCAGATTACCACCGCTACTTGCAGGAATTGGAATTGATTCCCGAAAAAGTAGCCGAAGCTTTAGAAACCAACGAAGTGGCCAAAGTAATCGCCGAACGATTCAAAGACTCTACCAATTGTTTGTACCTGGGCCGCGGATATAATTTCCCAGTTGCCTTAGAAGGCGCGTTAAAACTCAAAGAGATTTCGTATATCCACGCCGAGGGCTATCCCGCTGCCGAAATGAAACACGGACCAATTGCTTTGATTGACGAACACATGCCTGTAATTGTGATCGCCCCCAAACAAGGCCATTATGATAAAGTGGTAAGTAACATTCAGGAGATCAAATCCAGAAGCGGAAAAATCATTGCAGTAGTAACCAAAGGCGACGTACAAGTGCGCGATTTGGCCGACTATGTGATTGAAATTCCAGAAACCTCAGATGCATTATCGCCTTTATTGACAACCATTCCTTTGCAGTTGTTATCCTATCACATTGCCGTTTTACGCGGATGCAACGTAGATCAGCCTAGAAACTTAGCCAAATCAGTAACGGTCGAATAACCTTTCCCAAAATAAATGCAAAAAGCGAGTTGGAAACAACTCGCTTTTTTTGTGAAATATAGCTTGGTTATAAGTCCACTTTTGCGTGTAAATAACAAAAATTGTAGCCCTTATTTTTTGATATACTAAAAATAGTTGTATTTTGGCTTGCTAAACCAACAAAATTAAAACCAATGAAGAGCTATTTATTTATTTTGTCATTGTTTTTTTGCAGCATTTCGTTTGCACAATCAACAATTACAGGAGTTGTTACTGACTCCAAAGATCAGCCGATTCCAGGAGTAAATCTCACAATTGAGGGAGCTCCAAATGCAACCACTACTGACGTTGACGGTAAATTTACCTTGCCGGAAGTCACTTTACCTTGTACCCTAGAGGTTTCGGCAGTGGGTTATCAAAAACAACAAGTAAGTCTAACTTCTGCTTCACTCGTAGTTGCAGTAAGTTTACAGGATGAAGAAATTCAATTAAACGAGATTGTAATTTCAGCATCTAGAACTCCAGAGCGCGTGATTTTGTCACCAGTTACTATCGAAAGAATGGGATTGGCTCAAATTAAAAGCACGACGGCTGCTAGTTACTACGATGGTCTAGAAAACATGAAAGAGGTGCATTTTAATACCAGTAGTTTCTCATTTAAATCCATCAATACGCGTGGATTTGCTACGGTTGCAAATACCCGATTTATGCAGTTGGTAGACGGAATGGACAATTCTTCACCAGCCTTGAATTTTGTACTGGGGAACTTAATTGGAATTTCAGAATTAGATGTGGCTAGTGTGGAATTATTACCAGGAGCATCTTCAGCTTTATATGGTGCAAATGCCTTTAACGGAATTCTTTTCATGAACAGCAAGAGCCCTTTTACTAGTCCAGGATTAAGCACCTATTTTAAATACGGACAAACCTCTCAAGAAGCTGCTGGAGTAAATGATTATTTTGATGTAGGTATCCGTGCAGCCCATGTATTCAACAAGTATTTTGCTGCAAAAACAAATTTCACCTTCATGAAAGCAACCGAATGGATTGCAAACGATCGTCGAAATGTTGTGGGAGGCGGACTTTATTCAGATCCGTTCAATATTGGTCATGACGTTAATCAAAACTACGATGGATTAAATTCATATGGTGATGAGGTTAGTACCTTTATTCCAAATGTGGGGCAAGTGAGCCGAACAGGATACATGGAAAGAGATTTGAACGATAATAACATCAAAAACGTAAAAGCGGATTTCTCTTTGCACTTCAAGCCGTTTGACAACGATTTTGAAATTATTTTACAAAGCAAATTTGGAACTGGAAATACCATCTATCAAGGAGCGAATCGCTATGCATTGAAAAACTTCTACATGAACCAAAACCGCATCGAAGTAAAAGGAAAAAATTTCTTTGCTAGAGCCTATATGACTGCTGAAGATGCTGGAGATTCTTACGATATGCGTTTTGCTGCTTGGAACGTAAATAGAGCTGCTAAGGCCGACACCAACTGGTTTACGGATTATGCAAGAGCCTATCAATTGTCAAGTGCTGTGTTAGGACTTACTGGATACGAGGCATCTAACTATGCTAGAACATTTGCCGACACAAACATTTCACCCATTTTAAATTTAACTCCATTTGTAGATCCTAACAATCCTTCGGCGCCTACATCGCCAAGATTTTTGGCCGGATCTCAAGAATTTAAAGATGCCTTGAGCAGAATTGCCCAAGATCCTGATTTTACAAAAGGAGCTAAATTTACTGACCGTTCTAAATTGTACCACAGTGATGTAAATTACAATCTTAAAGATGTAGTTAAAGTGGCTGATATTCAAGTTGGAGCTTCTATGCGTCAGTATGAAATGAATTCAGAGGGGTCGATTTTCACCGACTACGATGCGCCTATTAGATACAATGAATATGGAGTGTATACTCAAGTACAAAAGAAATTAATGGATGATCGTTTGAAATTTACTGGATCAGTTCGTTATGACAAATCCCAAAATTTTGATGGAAATTTTTCACCACGTGTAGCTTTTGTTTATTCAGCTGGTGCTAATAAAAATCACAACATTCGTTTGTCTTACCAAACAGGTTTTAGAAATCCAACTACACAAGATCAATACATTGGATTGGATTTAGGGCCATTTGCTTTAATTGGTTCTGCTCCTGACAACTTGGATCGATATGTAGAAACAAGAGCGTTGAGTGCTGCAGGACAAGCAATTACTGGCGCAAGCAACGTAACATTAAGCGGGCAAGACGCCTACTACAATTCATACACCAGTACTTCTGTGGCGGCCTTTGCTGCAGCTCCAAAAACTACTCCTGCTCAACTCCAAGCTGCAGCTGATTTGTTACAAGTAGCTACTCCAGGATTGGTAAAACCGGAACAAGTTCAGGCCTTTGAATTGGGTTATCGTTCAGTTATTGAGGATGTTTCAATTGACATTAATGGGTACTACAATATGTACACTGACATGATTAGTAATGCCAACGTAATTACTCCATTATACGGGGATGTAAACGTGCCAATTAATTTAGGTGACGCTACAACTTTAGCTCCGTTGAGCGCTTTAAGCAATGGTGACCGTCGTGTGTATCAAGTATACACCAACTCAAAAGCTTCGTTGGAGTCATACGGACTGGGCTTAGGCTTAGGGAAAAAAGTATTTGGCGACTATGAATTGAGTGCCAATTACAACTATGCCGGTTTTATCTATGACGACGCAAACGACCCAGGATTCGAAACTTCATTCAACACACCAAAACACCGCGTTAAAGCATCTATTGGTAACCCAAAATTGTTTAAAAACTTTGGTTTCAATACCAATGTGCGTTGGAATACGGCCTATACTTGGCAATCGTCTTTTGTTGACGGAGATGTGCCAGAAAATACAGTTGTGGATGCACAAATTACCTACGGAATTCCTTCTATGAAATCGGTATTTAAATTGGGCGCCAACAACTTATTGGGCAAAGATTACATACAAGTAGTTGGAGCAGGAGCCATTGGTCAACTTTGGTATGCTTCATGGACAATTAATCCTTAATCTAACGTACATCAAATAAAAATATAGAATCATGATAAATAATTTCAAATGGTTGCTTTTGGTTTCGTTAACCTTTGCAGCATGTACAAATGACGATGCAGTTCCTGGAGATGTGCCTGTATCAGCAGGAACCGCTGATTTTTCGAAATACGTTTCATTGGGAAATTCGCTAACTGCGGGTTTCAGTGATGGGGCACTTTTCAAAAGAGGTCAAGAAGGATCATATACCAACCTATTGGCTCAGCAATTTGCTCAAGTAGGCGGTGGAGAATTTAAAATCCCATTTTGTGGCGATGATAATCTAGGTGGTTTATTACTTGGTGGTACACCTATTCAAGGGACTCGTTTGTATTTCAACGGTACTGCTCCGGCCAACGTGCCAGGATCTCCGGTTACTGAAATCACCAATCAATTGACAGGTCCGTTTAACAATATGGGTGTGCCTGGAGCAAAGAGTTATCATTTGGCTGCACCGGGTTACGGAAATGTAGCTGGGGTAGCTTTAGGTCAAGCCAATCCGTATTTTGTGCGTTTTGCTTCCTCTCCCACAACAAGTATTATCGCTGATGCAGCCGCTCAAAACGCTACATTCTTTTCATTGTGGATTGGAAACAACGACGTTTTAGGGTATGCTACATCAGGAGGTTCTGGAGTTAATCAATTGGGAAATGTTAATCCGGCCTCGTATGGTGCCAACGACATTACTGATCCAGGCGTTTTTGCCAATGTATACAGTGGATTAGTTGACGCCATGACCGCCAATGGTGCAAAAGGTGTAGTTGCCAACATTCCTTATGTTACTACAATTCCATTCTTTACTACTGTGCCTTTCAACCCGGTACCACTAGATGCCGCAACTGCTACGCAATTAAATGCAGGCTATGCCGCTTATAATGGTGGTTTAACAGCCGCATTAAACGCAGGTCTAATTTCTGCCGAAGAAAAAGCCAAAAGAACCATTACGTTCCAAGCCGGAAACAATGCCGTTGTTATGGTAGACAGCTATTTAACCTCATTGGCTGCATTGGGATTACCATCCTATCGTCAAGCTACTGCAGCTGATTTAATGGTATTGCCTTCTCGTTCTTTTATTGGAACTGCAGTAGGTGGAAATCCACAGCAAATAAATGGCGTTTCAGTTCCGTTGGCTGACAACTGGGTGCTTTCTAAAGATGAAATCGCTGAGATTAAAGTAGCCGTTGACGCTTACAATGCTTCGATTAAATCAATTGCTGAGGCAAAAGGATTGGCTTTTGTTGATGCTAATGCGGTAATGAGCCAAGTGTTTAATGGTGGAATTCGTTACGGAAATTATCATTTAACGGCCAGTTATGTAACTGGAGGTGCGTTCTCTTTAGACGGCGTACATCCATCAGCTAGAGGATATGCGTTAATTGCAAATAAATTTGCTGAAGCAATCAATGCGAAATATGGTTCTACCTTTAAGCCATTAGATTTAGCTGAATATCCGATTCAATTCCCTGCGGTTATTAACTAACATTTACCCATTAATAAACAGAAAACCATCCTCAAAAGGGATGGTTTTTTTGTGTTGTAGCAGTGCCCATTTTATTCAAGTTGACAAAACAATTGAGTCGCTTGGAGCTATAATTTTTTTATAACATTTGTCTTGATTTTCAAGTTTTAAAATTTATCTTTGCACACGAAAAAAAGACCCGTTTCTGTTTTTTCAAAACCAAACCTAATTAGCTATTTAATAAATACATAAGCAATGTCAAAAGTAATCGGAAAAGTTGCCCAAATCATTGGTCCAGTAGTTGACGTAGTGTTCAACGGAAAAGATGTAGAACTTCCAAAAATTTATGATTCATTAGAAATCACTAAAAAAGACGGTACCTTATTGGTATTGGAGGTGCAATCACACATTGGTGAAAACACAGTTCGTACCATCTCTATGGATTCAACTGACGGATTGAGCAGAGGATACGAAGTAGTGGGTACAGGAAATCCTATCCAAATGCCTATCGGTCCAGATGTATATGGTCGTTTGTTTAATGTAATTGGCGATGCAATTGACGGTTTGGGTGAGTTGCCAAAAACAGGTGAAAACGGTCTGTCTATTCACCGACCTGCACCAAAATTTGAGGATTTATCTACTTCATCTGAAGTATTATTCACTGGAATCAAAGTAATCGATTTGATCGAGCCGTATGCAAAAGGAGGTAAAATTGGTTTGTTTGGTGGAGCAGGAGTAGGGAAAACCGTATTGATCCAAGAATTGATTAACAACATTGCCAAAGGCCACGGTGGACTTTCTGTATTCGCAGGAGTAGGAGAACGTACCCGTGAAGGAAATGACTTACTTCGTGAGATGTTGGAGTCAGGCATTATCAAATATGGTGAAGAATTCATGCACTCTATGGAAAATGGAGGTTGGGACTTAACCAAAGTAGACAAAGCAGGATTGCGTGATTCTAAAGCGACTTTCGTATTTGGACAAATGAACGAACCACCAGGAGCACGTGCGCGTGTGGCCCTTTCTGGATTATCAATCGCCGAGTATTTCCGTGATGGAGCAGGTTCAGACCAAGGAAAAGATGTATTGTTCTTCGTAGATAATATCTTCCGTTTTACACAAGCAGGTTCTGAGGTATCCGCCCTTTTGGGTCGTATGCCATCAGCGGTAGGTTACCAACCAACATTGGCTACGGAGATGGGTGTGATGCAAGAGCGTATTGCCTCAACAAAAAGAGGTTCAATCACTTCGGTACAGGCCGTTTACGTACCTGCCGATGACTTGACTGACCCTGCACCAGCAACGACGTTTGCTCACTTAGATGCTACGACTGTATTGAGCCGTAAGATTGCGGAGTTGGGTATTTATCCTGCCGTGGATCCATTGGATTCAAGTAGCCGTATCTTGAG
>JBJOOG010000147.1:0-5690 GCA_046051465.1 Bacteroidota bacterium
TCAATCAAAATAATATTGAACAGACTAGAATACTATCCAAAGTTGTACTTTTGACCAACAAAAATGAACAACCATGGATGTAAAAGACAGCAACGGAAATATACTACAAGACGGCGATTCAGTAACCGTAATTAAAGATTTGAAAGTGCGGGGATCCTCTGATGTGATTAAACGCGGCACTATGGTAAAAAACATTCGCCTCACCGACGATCCTGCCGAAATTGATTGCCGCGTAAACAAAACCGCGATGGTCTTGCGCACCGAGTTTGTGAAGAAGGCGTAGACGGTTGTCGGTTGTCTGTTCACCGTTTTCGGTTGTCTGTTCTCGGTTATCTGTTGTCAGTTATAAAAGTGTACTTCGATTTTTTAATTATGAATTATGAGTTAGGAGTTATGGGTTTTTTTTGGAGCCGTCTCTTATCTCTACTTCTTTTTGTCTGTTGTCGGTTCTCGGTTATCTGTTTTCGGTTGACTTCCCGCTTTCAACTTCAAACTCCCAACCTAAACTCTCCGTTTATCACTGATCATCTCGGCCAATAACTTTTTGGCTCGGAGTAATTTGATTTTTACGTTGTTGAGTGGTTCTTGGGTGTGGTCGGCAATTTCTTGGTAAGAGAGTTCCTGAAAATACCGAAGCTGAATTACTTCTTGGTAATGCGGTTTAAGCTGTTTGATGTAGTGCAGTAAGTTGGATAAATTTTGCTCGGTTATGAGCTGATCTTCAGCAGTAGGAGTTGTATCGGGTAGATTATAGGTTTTGAAGGTTTCATCAACCGATAGGTTTACAAAAACTGTAGTTTTTCGTTTGCGCAACAAATCAATGTGCACGTTTTTGGCAATGGCTATGAGCCAAGTATTAAATTGAAATTCAGCTTTGTAGGAAGCTATTTTATCAAACGCTTTGGCAAAGGTTTCGATGCAAATGTCTTCGGCGTCAATTTCGTTTTCAGTGCGTTTTAGCATAAATCCATAGACTTCATTCCAATAGTGATCCAAAAGGAATGTAAAGGCCACTTGGTCACCAAGTTGCGCTTTTGCTATGTTTGATTTTATTTCCAATGCACGGGTTTTGAGAATAATGTGCTAACAAATAGATTAAGTTGTACCACAATCAAAAGTAGTTCCAATACTGGAAACCAATACATCACATCTTTTTCTTTGAGTTTTCCTGCCGAAAGTCCCAAGGAAATCCAGGCAAATACATACCGAAATCCAATCAAACTTACTACGGCAATCCACTGAAATTGAAAAGCCAATAATACAATTGCTACCAAAACAAAGCTCAATTGCAAGGCATAGAAAAAGCTCAACTGAAACTGATCAAAGGCCTTGTAATAGTTTGCAGTAGCCACGTGTCTTCGTTTTTGAGTAAACCAAGAAGCAACGGTTGTTTTGGGTTTGGAATAAGTAAAAGCCTCAGCCGAAAAACAAGTTGTGCAATTGGCTTGGGTGGCGGCCTGATTGATAAATAAATCGTCATCGCCCGAGCGAATTTTCATGTGATCCATGAACCCGCGTACATTAAAAAATTCTTCCCGCTTGTAGGCCAAATTTCGTCCCACACCCATATAAGGTTTACCCATCTTGGCCCATGAAAAATAGGATGTAGCGGTGAGTAGGGTTTCAAATCGGATCAATTTATTTAAAAAGGAACCGCTTATTTTTTCGTAAGCGCCGTAGCCCAAAACGATGGTTTTTTGAGCTGTAAAATGTGCACTCATTTGTTTTATCCATTGATCTGAAGCCGGATAACAGTCGGCATCGGTAAACAGCAAGTGCTCATATTTGGCTGCTTTTATACCCAAGGTGAGTGCAAATTTTTTGTTGCCCCAAAACGCTTCATTGTTTTGCACTTTTACCAGCTTAATGTTGGGGTATTGTTTTTCAAAAGCTTCAAATAAGGCCAAGGTTTCATCGCTCGAGGCATCGTCAATGAGAACAACCTCAAAATCGGGGTAGTCTTGTTGCATCAATAAAGGAACAAATGCTTTTACATTTTCTTCTTCGTTTTTGGCACAAACAATTACCGAAATGGGTATTCTTTTTTGAGGAGCTGTAGCTGTTTTAGCAAATGAAAATTTACCAAAAAACACTACATAATAGAAAAATTGTCCTAGGACAATGGCAATAAATAAATAAAAAACTATACTCAACATAAACTTTAAAAGGCGTTAATTAGTCTGCCTATTCGGCTTGCAAATGTACAAATTCAAATGCGTTTCAACCGATACAACGCGACAATTTGTTTGGCTTGTTTATTAGATAATATTTACTTCGGCTTCAATGCGAATGCCAAAGGTTTCAAATACTTTTGCTTGTATACGCTGCGCCAATTCTGCAATTTCTTTTCCTGTGGCTTGACCGTAATTTACTAAAACCAATGCTTGATTTTTATGGATACCCGCATCGCCAAATCGTTTGCCTTTAAAACCGCATTGTTCAATAAGCCAACCGGCGGGCACTTTTACTTCGTTGGGAGAAACCTCAAAGAATTTCATCTCGGGGAATTTGGCATGAATGGGTGCAAAATCGGTTTTTAAAATCACCGGATTTTTAAAAAAACTTCCGCTGTTGCCCTGTTCTTTTGGATCGGGTAATTTGCTTTGTCTGATTGCAATAACTGCCTTACTCACATCTTGAATGGTAGGGTTTGTGCAATTGTTTTTGGCTAATTCGGCTTGAATATCACCATAAGCCGTATGGATTTGGTGTGGGGCTTTCTGCAAACAAAAATCAACGGATATAATGATGTATTGGTCTTTTTCTTTGTTTTTAAAAATGCTTTCGCGGTAGCCAAATTCGCAGTCGGTATTCGAAAAGGTTTTTAGTTCAAGTGTATGCCGATTGAAAGCCACGCAGGACACAAAATTGTCTTTGATTTCTTTTCCGTAGGCGCCAATGTTTTGCACGGGCGTTGTACCCACATTTCCTGGAATTAATGACATATTTTCTAATCCGCCAAAATTATTCTCCAAGGTCCAGATTACAAATTCATGCCAGTTTTCGCCTGCCATTCCTCGCACAATTACGCTGTCTTCGGTCTCTGATAGTACTTCTTTTCCTTTTAAGTCTATATGAATTACCAATGCCTCGATGTCTTGGGTGAGTAACATATTGCTGCCACCTCCCAAAATAAATTTAGGTTCCTTTGGGTGTTCCAAAAATACGCTCCGCAATTCGTCTAGGGTAGAAACTGATACAAACTGTTTGGCTTTTGAAGAAATACCAAAAGTGTTGTAGTGAAGTAACGGAAAGTCTTGTTGTATGTGCATGCGTGTGTGTTATGAAAGGGTGATAGTGCTGCTAAAGCGTTCGACATAATTTTTAAGCCAAATGTGCAACATAAACAAGGGCATCACGTAAGGCAACATGCGATGATCTCCTTGTTGAATCCCGTGAACTAATTTTTGGGCATTGATTTGCTGAAAATAAGGCAGTTCAAAAATACAACTTTTCGTAAAGGCATGAAGTTCTTCTTTAAACGCCGGGCTATGGGTAAGGTATTCGCCCCACGGCACACTGAGTCCATTTTTTTTGTAGGCTAAAATTTCTTTCGGCAATCGAGATTCCATGGTCTTTTTTAAAATGTGCTTTCCTTTCTTTCCCTTAAACAGGAGCGAATTTGGCAATGTACCCAATCCACTAAGCAGTCTTTCGTCGAGAAAAGGCTCTCTACATTCAATAGATGCCCCCATCGTACAGCGGTCATTTCGATCCAATAAAGAACACAAATAGGTATGTTGATCAAAATACAAAGCTTGCCTTTTGGGGTTGTTGGGGTAGAGCTCTTTTGCTTCTCGAAGAATAGATTCGCGATACTGATTTTGCGGAGCTGAATTTATCCCATAGTGTTTTTGAATGTCTTTGGGATACATATTACTTCCGTTATACAGAATTAAGTCGTCAATATTTGTCAGTTCAGCATAGCGCATGAGTTTGTCTAGTCTTGGATTGTGCGAAAACAAGCCCGTTTTACCAATTACGCCAATAGCCCTGAGAAGAGAAGGGTGTTTTAATGCTTTGTAACGCACATAACCGCCCATCAATTCATCGGCACCTTCACCCGATAAAACCACTTTTACGTCTGGTTTTGCCATACGAGATAATGCCAACAAATGCGGCTCACTAAGGTGCATCAAGGGTTCGTCTTGAAAATAGGTTGCATCAAGAACATGCTGATATAAGTTGTCGCCTTCTATTTGCAAACAATGCGACGTATAATTGTATTGGGTTGCCAATCGTTTGGCCAGATCGGCTTCGTTGTGTTCGAGTTGGTTAAATCCTATAGTATAGGTTTGAATGCCGGCGTATTTTTGGGTAAATAAGGAGCTTAATATACTTGATGAATCTAAACCGGCACTCAAAAACACGCCTACGGGTACATCGCTCACCATGCGCAGGCGCACCGACTCGTCAAATAACTCGGTAAACCATTCCTCGGGTTTGGCTATGTGCTCGTGGTTTTGAATTTCGTCTTTTAGACTCCACCATTTTTCATTGGTACTCTTGCCATCTGCATAAATAGTGAGAACATGTCCTGGAATTACTTTTTGGATGTTTTTGAATAAGGTATTTTCACCTGCAACAAATCGGTTGAAGATAAATTCCTCAAGGCCATTTTGTGAAACTACCAAGGGAACTCCCGCTGTAAATAGTGCTTTTTGTTCAGAAGCAAAATAAAAGCTGTTGTTGTGAAAGGTGTAATACAATGGTTTTACGCCCATGCGGTCGCGCCCCAATGTCAATTTTTGCAGCTGCTTATCCCAAATAGCAAAAGCAAACATGCCTTGCAATCGCGGGAGCATTTTGGTGCCATACAAGGAAAACAAATGCAACAAAACCTCGGTGTCCGATTGTGTTTTAAGGATAATTCCTTTGGCTTGTAGTTCTGGGTAAAACGACTTGTAGTTGTAAATTTCACCATTGTATACCATGGCATATCTACCGTCCTCTGATAAAAATGGTTGGTGACCCGCTGTACTCACATCAAGGATTGAAAGACGTCGATGACCAAATCCTAGGTTTTGATCAATGTATATTCCCAGGTCATCGGGACCTCTATGCGCCAAACTGTCTCGCATCTTAATCAAGATGGATTCCTGAACAGATTGCTTTGCATCAAGGTGAAGTATGCCGTTAATTCCGCACATTATGGTTTTGTTTTTTAAGGTTGAGCAACTCGTGGTAGCGAGTGGCAATTAGGCTCATATTGGTTTTGTAATCGGCGTATTTTTCTACAAATATACGGTTGGATTCAATTGCTTTTTCTCGAATTTCAGGATGTGCGATGGCCCATTCCAACGCATGTTTTAGAGCATCCTGCTCTTGCAACGAAACCAATTGGCCATTTTCTTGATGGTTGATCCACGATCGGTTTCCGGGCAAATCCGAAACAATGGGGTAACATCCGCTAGCCATCGCTTCAAACAATGAAGCTGAAACGCCTTCGGTTTCGGGCATGCTGATGTAATAATTGTGCTCAGCAAGTAGCAAAGGCAACTTGGTATTTGGAATGCGTCCCGTGAAACGCACTTGTTTATTGATTTTTAGTTGGGTGCACATTTTTTGCAGTCGCTTTTTTTCAAGTGCATCACCCACAAATGTCAAATCAAATTCTATACCGGCTTTTCTGAGCTGATTAAAACCCAGCAAGATTATTGGGTGTCCGTATTCGGGTTCGAGTGCACGGG
>JBJOOG010000148.1:0-6465 GCA_046051465.1 Bacteroidota bacterium
AATCTATACCATTTCGGGATTCTAGTTGTTTGGCCAAATCGCCTACCAAACCTTTGGCTTTCTCTTTCAAGAGTTGCTCCAATTGCTTTTGCATTTTGGCATTGTCGTCTTGCAACTGTTGAACAGCTTTTACCGGATCTTGAGTAGATCGCAACAACGCATTAATCTCTTTGAGCGTATCGGCTTTAGCCATAAAATGGTCTTTTACTGCCATCGACGTAATGGCTTCGATGCGGCGAATTCCTGCAGCAACAGCCCCTTCACTCAAAATTTTAAAGTGCCAAATATCTGCTGTATTGCCCACGTGAATTCCACCACACAATTCCATGCTTTCACCAAATTTTATGGCACGTACGGTTTCGCCATATTTTTCGCCAAACAAGGCCATTGCTCCTTCTGAAACCGCTTGTTGAAACGGAATATTTCTGCGCTCGATTAAAGGCAATTGCTCATAAATACGGGCATTCACAAAATCTTCCACAGCTTGCAATTCTTCGGGAGTTAATTTGGCATAATGCGAAAAGTCAAAACGCAAATAATCGGGATTCACCAACGAACCTTTTTGTTCTACATGGGTTCCCAAAATACTGCGCAAGGCTTGGTGCATCAAATGCGTGGCCGAGTGATTGGAGGCTGAACGTCGTCGTTGGCTTACATCCACAAATGCGCGAAACGTTTCGTGTAAAATATGGGGTAATTCTCGGGTATAATGTACAATCAGGTTGTTTTCTTTTTTGGTGTCGATCACATAGACCGCATCGCCATTGGCCAATTCAAACGAACCTTTATCGCCTACCTGGCCTCCGCCTTCGGGATAAAAAGGAGTCGTATTTAATACGATTTGAAAAACGGTGCCTTCTTTGGCGCTTTCTACTTTGCGGTAGCGCAAAATGTGTGCATCGGCTTCGGTTTGATCATATCCTATAAACGCCTCGGCACTGTCTTCTGAAACGATGTTCCAGTCGCCTGCTTTTACTTGCGAAGCGGCACGAGAACGGGCTTTTTGTTTTTGTAATTCTTCTTCAAATCCGGCTTCATCAAGTTGCAATCCGCGTTCGCGCACAATTAAACTCGTCAAATCGATGGGAAAACCGTAAGTATCAAATAATTCAAAGGCTTTGGCACCATCTAAGGTTTGATTTTTGGCATTGGCGATGAGCGTATCCAACAACACCAAGCCTTGGTCAAGGGTGCGCAAGAAAGATTTTTCTTCTTCCCAAATTACATTGGCACACAATACTTTTTGGGAGCTAATCTCTGGAAAGGAACCGCCCATTTGGGCACTCAAGGTTTCGACCAATTTATAGATAAACGGTTCTTTGGTATTCAAAAAGGTAAAGCCATAGCGGATAGCGCGTCGCAAAATACGGCGTATCACATAGCCAGCCCCGGTATTGGATGGCAGTTGTCCGTCGGCAATGGCAAAAGCTACGGCACGCACGTGATCGGCAATGACGCGAATGGCAATATTGGTTTTTTCGGCCTCGGCATTCGGGGCTTTGATGGTATAAGTACTTCCGGTGATGGTTTCGATTTCGCGAATAAGCGGACTAAACACATCGGTATCGTAATTGGATTGTACACCTTGCAACACCATGCACAAACGCTCAAATCCCATACCGGTATCGACATGTTGTGCGGGTAATTTTTCGAGTGAACCATCGGCTTTGCGGTTAAATTCCATGAACACATTGTTCCAAATCTCTACCACATGCGGATGGTCGCTGTTTACCAATTCTTTTCCAGGAGTTACCGCTTTTTCTTCGGCCGAACGAATATCGACGTGTATTTCAGAGCAAGGTCCACAAGGTCCTTGGTCGCCCATCTCCCAAAAATTATCTTTTTTGTTTCCCAATAAAATGCGGTCTTCATCAATCAGGGTTTTCCAAATATCATAGGCTTCTTGGTCAAAGGGCACGTTTTCGGCTTCGCTGCCTTCAAAAACCGTCACATACAAAATGGATTTGTCAATTTTATAGACTTCAGTAAGTAATTCCCAAGCCCAATGAATGGCCTCTTTTTTAAAGTAATCGCCAAAACTCCAATTCCCCAACATCTCAAACATGGTATGGTGGTAGGTGTCAATCCCTACTTCTTCCAAGTCGTTGTGTTTGCCCGAAACACGCAAGCATTTTTGGGTATCAGCAATGCGGTTGCTTTTGGGCGTGGCATTTCCTAGAAAATATTCTTTAAACTGCGCCATACCCGAGTTGTTAAACATGAGCGTTGGATCATCTTTGAGTACGATAGGCGCCGAAGGCACTATGAGGTGACCTTTGGATTGAAAAAAATCTAAGAATTGCTTTCTGATGTCTTGTGATTTCATGGGTAGATGCGTGCGGTTTGACTGTATGAAGATCAAGACATTTCCTTACTAATTGTGGTAATCTAGAAACGTCTTTGTCCGATTAAAAATTGAAAAATACGCGGAACCAAGGAAACATTTATTAAATTTGTTCGGCCGAGAAATTCCGGTGCAAAAATAGGATTTTTTAAAATATGGCGAAGGTAAAATATTACTACGATTCAGAAAATCTGGCGTACCGAAAGATCAAAACCAAAATAGCTACTAAGTTTGGCTATGTTGGTTTGTTTTTGTTGGCGTCGGCACTTTTTGGTTTTCTGTGTTTTATTCTGATATTAAATACGCCCTTTCTAGAAACCCCTAAAGACCGATTGCTCACGCGCGAACTCGACAATTACGAATTGCAATATGCGCTGCTCAACAAACGCATCAACCAATTGGATGAAGCCATGGCTACCCTCGAAGAACGCGACAACAACCTGTATCGGGTATATTTTAACACCTCTCCCATTCCCATGGAACAACGCCGCGCCGGATTTGGCGGGGTAAATCGCTATGCGCAACTCGAGGGCTACAACAATTCTGAACTGGTAATCAATACCAGCAAACGCGTAGATGAACTCACCAAAGCCTTGGCTATTCAATCGAAATCCTTAGACGAAATTGTAAAATTGGCCAAAGACAAAAACAAATTATTGTCGGCCATTCCGGCCATACAGCCTGTAAAAAATGAGAATTTACGCCAAGTAGCCTCTGGATTTGGCTACCGCAGTGATCCATTTACCAAGGTGCGCAAATTTCACGAAGGCATGGATTTCTCGGCCAAAACGGGTACACCAATTTATGCCACTGGCGATGGCGTGGTGGTGCGGGCCGACAACAAAGTATCCGGATACGGCAACCACATTGTGTTACGCCACGGATTTGGGTATGAAACCTTGTATGGTCACCTGAGTCGCTACAACTGCAAACCCAATCAGCGGGTGCAACGCGGCGATATTATTGGCTATGTTGGCAGCACCGGACGATCAGAAGGACCGCATTTGCATTACGAAGTACACAAAAATGGACAGGTGGTAAACCCCATTAATTTTTATTATGGAAACATTTCGGCGGCTGAATACGTAGTTATTTCTAAATTAGCCAACCAAGAGAATCAATCGCTCGATTAATTTAACGCAAAAAAAAACGCATATGCAAATAGAATTGGCAGCCGGCAAACGCTATTATTCGATAGGAGAAGTTGCTAAAGCTTTTGGAGTAAACACTTCTTTGGTTCGATTTTGGTCGAATGAATTTGACACCATTAGCCCCAAAACCAACGCCAAAGGCAATCGTTTATACACGCCCGAAGACGTTAAAATTTTACAATTAATTTATCATTTAGTTAAGGAAAGAGGTTTTACCTTAGAGGGCGCAAAAACGCACCTGAAAGAGGCCAAGAAAAAACCGCTGGACACCTACGAAATCATCAGCAAATTGGAAGCGATCAAGATGCAATTGCAACACATTAAAAACGAATTATAACTTTAAATTTTAAACAAAATGGATTACAAAAAATTTATTCCTTGGGTAATTATCGCAGTAGTAGTATTTGGATTATACAGCTGGGTAAAAGGCATTAATAACACGGCAGTAGTATTGGAACAAGATATAAACAAATCGTGGGGTGATGTGCAAACGGCCTACCAACGAAGAAATGATTTAATTGGCAACTTGGTTAATACCGTGAAAGGTGCCGCCGATTTTGAAAAAAGCACCCTTACCGCTGTGATTTCAGCTCGTGCCAAAGCCACTTCAATTACAGTGGATCCAACGAATGTTTCGCCTGAGCAATTGGCGGCTTTTAATTCGGCACAATCTGGAGTAAGCAGTTCGTTATCAAAATTGTTGGTGTCGGTTGAAAAATACCCTGATTTAAAAGCCAATGAAAATTTCTTGAAATTACAAGATGAATTGGCCAGTACTGAAAACCAGATTCTAACTTCAAGAACGCGTTTTAACGAAGCGGTAGCGCCTTATAACACCCACATCAAAACCTTTCCAAACTCCTTATTTGCTGGTGCTTTTGGCTTTAAAGAAAAAGCATTTTTCCAAGCAGTTGCAGGAGCCGAAAAACCGGTTGAAGTAAAATTCTAATTTCCTAATTACCATATAATGTCGCAATCCGATTCTTTTTTAACGCCCGAAGCCGAAACAGCCATAGTCGAAGCCATTCGCTTGGCCGAGCTGCAAACCTCGGGAGAGATTCGCGTACATTTAGAAAAATCAACTTCCAAGGTTCCGTTTGATCGGGCTTTGGAAGTTTTTCATTCCCTTACTATGCATGCCACCGCCCAAAAAAATGGGGTGCTCATTTATGTGGCCTACCAAGACAAAAACTTTGTGATTTGTGGCGACCAAGGCATCAACGATTTGGTTCCTGCCGATTTTTGGGACACAACCAAAGATTTGATGGCTTCGCATTTTAAATCGGGCGATTTTGCTACGGGCTTGGTTTCGGGCATAGCCAAAGTGGGTGAACAACTCAAAACCTATTTTCCACTTCAGGAAAACGACCAAAACGAATTGTCAAACGAAATCTCCAAAGGATAATGAAATCAACGCAAACCGCATTGTCCCGATTAGTTGTGCTGATTCTGATTTTGGTGAATCTTTCGGCATTTGCCCAATTTACCATTCCCGAAAAACCCGCATTTCAAACCTCGGTCTATGATTATGCCAAGGTGTTGAATGAAAACGAAAAACAACAACTCGAAGAAAAACTAATCAAATATTCGGATTCCACAACCACACAAATTGTCGTGATTACCATTGAAAGCCTGAAAGGCGAAGACATTGGCATCCTTACACCCAAATGGGGACATACTTGGGGCATTGGCGGAACCGAAAAAAACGACAACGGTGTAATTATTCTATTGGCTAAAGCCGAACGCAAAATCTGGATTTCTGCTGGCTACGGTTTAGAAGACCGCTTGACAGCCGGAATTGGCGGTGAAATTACCAGAAACTACATCTTACCCGAATTCAAAAAAGGAAATTATTACCAAGGTTTAGACCAAGGCACCTCGGCCATTATCGATGTGTTTAAAGGCAAATACAAAGGGGAACGCAAAAAGAAATCTAAAAAAGAAGTGCCTTTTATTCCCATTGCCATTCTAGTTTTAGTGGCACTTTTCTTGATGTCACGCAACAAAAACAACAACTCCGGAAACAAAAACGACAACAACGGCAACAACGGCCGTGGTCTCGATTTGATGGACATTATACTTCTTAGCAGCTTAGGTCGAAGTGGCGGCGGATTTGGCGGCTCATCAGGCGGAGGTTTCTCTGGCGGAGGCGGCGGATTTGGCGGCGGATTTGGCGGCGGAGGTTTCTCAGGCGGCGGCAGCGGCGGGAGCTGGTAACTTACGCTTGGTTTCTTTAAATTTGAATTGAAACTGAATAAGAATTTGTTTCAAGTTTCAAGTTAAAACTTGAATATACTAAGTGCTGATTTGTAGCTACTAATTTATTCAAGAGTCCCTCAGAACAGAACCTGAAACTTTAAACTTGAAACAAAAGAATAAGTAGTTACTTCTCTCTAATATAAATATCAATCGGCACACCCGAAAAATCCCATTGTTCGCGGATTTTGTTTTCGAGGAAACGCTTGTACGGATCTTTCACGTATTGCGGCAAGTTGGCAAAAAACACAAACTGTGGCGTGGGCGTTGGCAATTGCATGCAGTACTTAATCTTTACGTATTTTCCTTTCAAGGCTGGTGGCGGATAGCTTTCGATAACCTTGAGCATAAAATCATTGAACTTAGATGTGGGTATGCGCTGTGAACGGCTTTCGTATACTTTTACGGTGGCTTCCAGGGCTTTCAACAAACGCTGTTTGGTTAAGGCCGACACAAACAAAATAGGCACATCAGTAAACGGCATCAGTTCTTCGCGAATTTTGGCCTCGTAATCACGGGTAGACATCGTGTCTTTCTCAACCAAATCCCATTTGTTTACTAAAATGACAACTCCCTTTCGGTTTTTCTCGGCCAGCCAAAAAATACTTTGGTCTTGTCCTTCAAATCCTCGGGTGGCGTCTATAATTAAGATACACACATCGGCGTGTTCAATGGCACGCACGGAGCGCATCACCGAATAAAATTCTAAGTCTT
>JBJOOG010000149.1:0-7478 GCA_046051465.1 Bacteroidota bacterium
ACTAAAAAATGCATATAACTTCCCAAGGCCAAGGCAATTGCGGGAGGTGCCAATACAAATTCTACACAACTAGCATAACCAGCGACTAATCCTCCGTTTGGGCCAAATGCTTTGTAGGCAAACGCAAACGGACCACCTGCATGAGGAATGGTGGTAGTAAGTTCGGTATAACTAAAAATAAACGTAATGTATAAAACGGCCGCAATACCTGTTGCGAGTAAAAATCCAATGGTACCAGCTACATTCCAGCCGTAATTCCAGCCAAAATATTCGCCCGAAATAACTAAACCAACACCCAAAGCCCAAAGGTGAATGGGTGTAAGTACTTTTTTTAACTGGTTTGTTTTTGATGCATTCATAAATTAAACGGCTATTGTAAAATGAAAACAACTTCCTTTGCCCACTTCACTTTCTACCCAAATCGATCCACCATGTTTTTGAACAAAATCTTTACAAATTAGTAACCCTAGACCGGTTCCTTTTTCGCCAGCTGTACCAAGTGTACTGTTTCTTGTGGTGATTTCATTAAATAGGGATTCGCATTTGGCTGCCGACATGCCTATTCCAGTGTCGCTAACTTGTATGTGAATGTGCGATTCTTCTTTGGCACAATGTAGGGTAATTTGACCATTGTTTGGAGTAAATTTTATGGCGTTGTTTACCAAATTTCGAATCACCGTATTCATCATGTTTTTATCAATGTTCACCACCAGATCTTTGCAAATGTTATTGTGAATTTGAATGTTCTTTTGCGTTGCTGGTGCATGAAACAAGCGGGTCGATTTTGTAGCCAAATCAAACAAGGATAGTGGCGTGGGCTGAATACTTATTTCGTTTTTTTGCAATTGGGCCCAAAGCAATAAATTGTCAAGTAACTCATAGGTTGATTCGGCTAGGTTTTTGCAACTCAATAGCAACTGATCAAGTTGTTCTTGCTGTATGTTCTCTTCGTGATCAAAAAGCAGCTCAAAAAATGAATTGAGGTTGCCAATTGGTCCCTTGAGGTCGTGGGCAATAATCGAGAAAAACTTGTCTTTGGTCTCAAGGGCATCTTTGAGTTTGGTTTCGAGTTCAATGCGATTGCTGATGTCAACAAAAGAAGTAAACAGGGCTCTTTTGCCATTAAACTGAATAAAATTTGCCGTCATAAAAGCCCAAAAATCCCGCCCACTTGCTGTGCGTAAAGACACTTCAAAATCGCGCACAAATCCATGTTTCATTACGGCATCAATATAACGGGCACGCTCATCAAGGCTTGAAAAAAAGACAGAAACATGTTGTTCCATTGCTTTTTCTTGGCTTATCTCAAATATGTGTGTGGCCAAATCATTTACGTACAAAATTTCACCGGTTTCTGGCACAGTAATAATGATGGGAAAGGGTGAATTTTCAACCAACTTGCGGTAGCGCTCTTCGAGTTCAGCCAGTAATTTGCCTTTTTCTATGCGCAGGGAAATTTCTCTTCGTAAATTTTTATTGAGTTTAAAGAAATACATTACAAGCCAACTCAATCCAGCGAGTAGCAGCAATGATGCAGCAATACTGAAGTACCAGTAAAAATAATTGGTTTTTGGATTTGGGTCATAAATAAATTCGGAAAGTGAAGGGTCATTTTTTAACAAGCCCAACTCTTTATAGATTTCAGCAATTCGTTCCCAGCGATGGGGATTGATATAGCCCACCTCGATTACTTCGGGCACAATGAGTTTTTGGGTTTCATTGGCTTCGTATTGCAAATGGGCCAAGTTGTGACGCTGCGTGTATTGGCTGTAAATTAGGTTGATGATTTCATCGGGATGGGCCAAGGCATATTTCCAGCCGTCAATACTGGCTTGGCGAAACGCCTTTACTCGTTCGGGATGATCTTCTAATTCTTGTTCGCTACAAAACAACGCATCGCCATAAAAATCGATACCCGATGATCGCGGATTGTAGATGGTATAGGGTTGATTCAACATTTGCATGTCATAGGGCTCATCGGTAGAATAACCCGACATGGCATAAATTTGATTATTAACCAAGGGTTCAACCGAAAATGAATGGGGTTTGATTTGCGATGGCAATAAATCAACGTGTTCTGATTTGAGGTATGCCAATAATTCGGCGGTGTTGGGTTCCAATTCGATGGCTTTGTGTTCCAAATCGTGAATGTTATCGGCATCACTGTGTTTCTTGGATATAAAAATATGGGGCGAATGCTGGAAAATATTGGCCAAAAGTACTACAGGAACACCTTTGCTTCTGGCTACAATCAAATCAGATGAAGCGACACCGTATTGGGCTTTACCACTTGCAACTGCTTCAATACTGTGTGTTTTGGAATTGGCTTCTTTGATCGTGACTGCCAAGCCTGCTTTTTTGTAAAATCCTTTGTGTAATGCCGCATAATACCCGGCAAATTGAAATTGGTGTTTCCATTTGAGTTGTAAAATAATGGAATCTTTAGGCGCTGGACTAGCCGCTCTAAAAGTGGTGCTTAGCCCAAGTAATACAAGGGCAATGTAGTGGGGAAATTTCATAAAATAGTAATGGGGATACTAGAAAAAATCCCTTAGCTAACCAGTAACTAAGGGATTATATAGGTAAGATTGATTTATTCTTCTGATTCTGCTGTGGCAGTTGGTTCAGTTGTATCAGCAGCAGGGGCTTCTTCGGCAACAGGCATTTCTACTTCGGCAACTGGCTCGGCTTGTTGACTCATGTAATTGGCTTTTACGTCTTCGTAGAATTTCGCATTGGTTACTTGCATGTAGGGCATCAACCAAAAGAAACCAATTCCTAGGGTAAGTATGCACAACAAGGCCCAACCCACAAAACGAAGCGCCAAGCAAAAGTACTTCCATTTGTAGCCGTCCATCATGGCTTTGCTTTTGTCGATGGCTTCCATGGCATCCATAGTTTCATCATCGGCAATGATGTAGAACGTCATCGAATAAGAAAGTGCAGCGATAATTCCAGGAATAATCAACAACAACATCCAAAGTAGGATAAATACAAACATCAAAAAATAGGCAGCTAAGGCCAAACCAAATTTGTTGAACCCTTCAAATAATTGGTTGATGTTGGCGTCTTCATTTCTGGCCAAAGCCAACGAATAGGTAGCCAATCCTATGGCCATTGGCCCACCAATTAGTAGGGCAATAATTGCACCAGCTATAGGTATTAGTTGGATTGCGATCATCAATAACATATAAACAATCATGGCGCCAATGGCTTGTCCCCATTTGCCTGCCAATGATTCGCGGGCTTGTTGCATTAAAACGGTGTTTGCTGTACTCATATTTATTATTTTTAAAATATACCTACTCGTATGGCTTTTCGGTTATCGCCCTCACATTTAGCTCCGTGAGTGGAGATTTAATTATAGTAATGCGAATGTAAGAAATTCGCTTTTGGAACTTAATTTTTTTCTACAAAAATGTCGAGCAACAATAAGGCTAAGTTGGGCTCCACCCGATGAATACTTCCGGTTGTAATTGATACGCCAAGTCCACCGTATGGATTATAGACTGCGCCAGCTAATCCAATTCCACTGCAATCCAAATAGTGTGAATTTCCTTCCGCTTGTTTATTGAAAAATAAGGTCATGCCGGTAAATCCTCCCTTGTTTAGTCGAATCACTTCATGCTGATTCAAGTCATATACATGATAGGTTCCAGCTGCTATGCTTCGTTTTTGCTGCTGAAACTTATAGGTTTGAACTTTGGTGTCCAATAAATTATCGGAGCCCAGCATAAACACTTTGTTTTTGGGAAGTTGTTCAAAATTAAACTCCAACAAGCTGTCTGAGGCTTGATACACTGCGAGTGTGAGTTCTGCGGTGCTTGCATTACTTGCAGAAAACGCAACAAATTGAAACGCATTGGCACCCAGATCTTGGGCTTTAACTTGTATGCGCTCATACAAACTACTGATGTTTTTAAGACTTCCAGTGGCTTTAATTTTGGCAACATATAAGGCCTCGTTAACAGGTGTGTTTGAGCTAAGGTAGATAAATTGCTGGTATTTAGGGCGTTGCAAGGTATCGTTACTTTCTAAAATACGGAGTTCTTGCGCCCAATTTTGAGAAGTTGTGAATACTAAGAACAATAGAACGAGTCGATTCATCATTATACCAAAACAATTTTTACCAAGGAGCATATTCCTGTAATTAATATTAGTGCCAAGACCAAAACCCGAAACTGATTTTCGGCTACACGTTCTAGTATTTTTTTTCCGATGTAAGTGCCTAGCACACTTACAAGGAGTAAAATGGGAAGTAAATACAAGTCTTTTTGGTGGATGTATCCATTAAAATAATATACTACAGTTCGGCTGCAGTCTATACCCAAATCGATGAGCGCTGAGGTAGCTATAAAAACCGCTATGGGTAATTTAAAGGCGGCAAGTGTCAATCCTCGAATGGCTCCGCCCGTTCCTAAAAATCCAGAAACAAAGCCCGAACTTGCTCCACCCAGTGCCGCGTGTATTGGAGTAGGAGCAATGCGAAGATTTTTTTTTACCAGTAAAAGTACAGACAATAGTATAAGAAAAATGGCCATGCTAATTTCCAACCATTCTCCGTTAATGTAGGAGCTTAAATAGGCGCCCAACACCACAAATCCCAGTGCGGGAAGTCCAATATAAAGCACTAGTCTTTTATCAATTCCTTCTCTAAATAGTGCAATTTTAGATAAGTTGCTAAATACGTGAAACAGGGCCGTAATACCTAGTGCCGATTCAAAATCTAGAAAATAGGTAGCCAGTGGAACAAAAAATAAGGATGATCCAAAACCGCCCAGTGTACCAAGTACTTCGGCCAACAAGGCCAATGCAATAAACAAATACAATGAATCGATCATAAGGTCAAACTAAGTTTGGTTCAAATTTACGTTGTTTTTTCAGCTCGGGTTTGGTGTTGCCGTTAAATTATAGTTTTGGGCGAACTTTTATTCTTTTTAACCCCAAATTCCTGGCAATTTATCGACGAACGACAACAGGCGTGGCGTTGGTAGAGTTTTTTGCCCGTTCAACGAATTTTATTTTTTAAACTATTCACTCCCGTTATGTTTGTGCTGTAATTAATACGATCACTACTATGGAAGATTTTTATAACCCGGTTTACCGCGACGAATATTTGCAAGGATTTGCTGTGGGCTTAAATCCCAATCATGAAAACCACATGGTAGATCAAACCAAAAAAGCGTTTAATTCGGGTTTTCAATACGGACGTGAGGAATACGAGCGATTAAACGGTAAAATTGCATTGGGTATACCCAAACATATTCTTACAGATAAAATACTTGAAGAATTTATGTTGGCAGGTATGTTGGGTATGGCTATTGAATACGGTCACTACACTCCACATCAATTGAATATCATTGAACAATGGTACAAAAGTGGAATTGAAAAATACGATCCAGATGAAACCATTTATTTGTTGGCCTTGTTGGAATCAGAAGGAATAGAAGTACGATAAACTTAGTACTTTTTGCCTAAATAATACCCCAAATACCCCATCGGAACATAGGCCAACCCCAAATCGACTACTGCAAACCAAATGGGAGTAGGCAATGAAAATACCATCATTGATCCGCCTAATAAAAACCAAAACCCTGTTCCAATTGCCCATTGTTTTTGGTGCATTATCCCCCATTTAGTTACCAAATATGCTGCCAATAAGGTGCCCAAGGCATGTGCCAAAAACGGCATCAAAAAATCAATGGGCTGCATAAGTGGCATGGCTGCTTGTAAACCGGCTTCGGTTGTTAGATCTGTACCTGCTGGTGGCGGGAAAATTAAATTGCTAGCACTAACAATAGCCATATTAAAAAGTCCACCGATAAAAATAGACCCGATACAGATTAAGGTGTTTTTTAGTTTTGGAAACATTTTAAAAATAAAGTATGCAATTGGAACTAATTTTAAGTATGATCAGGAGCATCCGCCAACAAGGCAATGATAGACTCCGGTAAAAACGGACGACCTCCCGCTGCAGGTACACAGGTTGCTGTAAATACCGCCTCGGTATATAATTTGTTGTTGAGGTAAATGCCTTGTTTAAGGTGCAATTTGGCATTGCTACTTTGGTCGCGAAACAACACACAGTTTACCTGGAATGCATCGCCCGATTTTAATGGTCTTAAAAATTTTAAGGTATAACCCGTTAAAACCATATTGATGCCTTTTTTGGCTTCTTCTTCTATGTCAAAATGCAGCACTTCTTTTACAAATTTGTGGCGACAATCTTCCATATAAAACGGATAGTACAAGCCATCCATAATGCCTTGAATGTCGATATGATCTGGGTTAACTTCGTAATCTAAGCTGTAGTTCATGGTTTTGTGTATTAAGATGAATAAAGTATAAAAATGAAAAAATTAGTTTCCTGCAAATGGGCTATTAAACAATCCTACCGCCAGTTCGGCCCATAGGAGTAGCAATAAAAACACAACAATAAAAATTAGTCCAATACGCCAACTGCGTTTAGAAACCTTATTTTGGATAAACAGTACCAGCAAACCGCTAAAAAAAAGCATGAATCCCGCTAGTACAAAATCAGCTACACTCCAACGAACATCTTCTGAAAATTGCATAGCCAACAAGGGAATGCAAAGCAAAGCAAGCACGAGTGAGCCAAGTTGAAGTAGTTTTATGGTCATGTTTTAGTACAAGGTACCACTGCCTTCACAACTCAAAGGAGCAGTAATGGTGAGGTTGGTGAAATTTTGGCTGCAATTTTCGTTGCGTGTCATTCCTGCGTCTTTGTAAAAAACGAGCTGTGTTTTGCTTTTAAACACCGCCGAAGGTTTAGCATTGTAGTTGCTTTTTACATAATAATCTTGCCCAGTTTGTGCATTGTTGATGGTGAAACTCCAGGGTAAAGTTGGGTTGGTAAGTGTAATTAGTTCACCATTTTCATCGATGTATTTTAGTACCACATCGCTGTAATCGCCTTGATCAATAGAAAAAGTGTATTCAACTTTGTATACAGGATCAGCTGCTGGTGCAGGTTTATCGCTTTCGCAGGATAGAAAAGGGATGGCAAATACGGCCAACAACACATAAATAAATCTAGTTTTCATCAAATAAAGTATTGGTTTTAATAAGGCGTAAATATACTTTTTAAACTAAAATTGAAAAACTTTTTTATGGGATATGGGGGATTGAAAATGAGAGATTGAATGATTTAAAAAATTCTAAATTCGTGTACATATTTATTCTGCCACGAATTCACGAATATTTCTGATGCCATTTATTTTATTTCTCAACTTGTAAAATCTGTGTTCCTAAAAAAATACTTTGTCGTTCCTCCTCGCAATGAAGTACTTCGTATACTAACACAAAAACTCCCAACTTCCCGCTTCCCTCATTTACTTATGCCTAAACCAGCAATCGGTGCGTTCGGTTTCGTAGTGTTTAAATACTGTATTCACCGGTGCTCCGTGCAGCAATTGGGCATTAAACTGTGTTCGAGCCACGTAATTAAATACGCCCAT
>JBJOOG010000150.1:0-3488 GCA_046051465.1 Bacteroidota bacterium
CAGGGCAAAGTGTCGCTTTCATCCATGACGTTTTCCCATCAAATGGTACGCTTGTTTTTTATTGAGCAATTGTACCGCGGCTTTACGATTTTAAAAGGAGAACCGTATCATCATCAGTAAACACTACTAAATTACCTTTTTAAATTCGAGATTTTTTGGTAAAAAACGTATGGTGCTTAATCCATATTTTTCATTTAGATTCCATTGCAATGTTCCTGAATGGGTAAGCGTTAATGAAATCTCAGATACATGCCCACAAACCCATTTCTCTGTTATTTCTGAAAAAAACATTAATAGGGTTTGGGTATCTTTTGAATTTGTAAAAATACCCCCTGTTATGTATTTAGGCCCTGTATAATTGGTCGTATCCAAAATCACAATACCGTCTTTTTCAACTTTAATACAACCAAATAAAGCGTCTTGATGGTTATCCTTATCAAAATATTGGGCAATACTAAATTCAACTTCATAACCATCATGTTTTGACGACCATTGCCCTAGAAATGGAGTGAGATGATGATTGATATCCAAAAAAAGGGTGTCTTCAAAATCAGGGTTATTCATTGTGTAATTTACTTTATCTTCCAGCGGAAGCACTTTCTTTTGGGCATTCAACCCTATTGTAGCTACTAGAAAGAAAAATAAAATTCGAGTCATCCCTTTTGTTTTTAGTGTAACTCCTAAATTATCAATTTATTGTTGATCAAACACCACCTCCATTTTAGTCGTGCCTTTTGTATTGTATTTCAAAATACGATTGGGTTGGTTATTCAATTCCCATTGCTCGTTTACGGCAAATTTAAGTTCGGTTTGCAAATAGCCTGTCGTTGACGTGAAAGTTACTTTGTATACCGAATCGGCAATCACAGGTTGTAACGCCAAAGGTTGCTGCCACGAGAGTGGATTCCCGTTGCCATACACCACAACCGATTGCACTACTTGTTTTTTGGGTAATCGAAGGGTGAGTTCGACTTTACGGTCATACGCTTTTTGAACACAAGATACCAAAGTCATCGCTAGGATAAAGAAAAGAGCAAAATTTTTCATAGGGTTTTGTTTTTAGTGAGTAAATAATCGATTCCGAAGCGGCCACTGCCTAAGACCATACTGTACAAGGCCACCCAAAAGAAATGCATCGCGGGGAGTTGTTGCCAAAGTTCTTCACCAGCATGTTGGACAAAAGCGGCTACCAACATGGTTACGGCAATCAAGAAGGAGAAAATTCGGGTTTGAAATCCGAGTAACAAAGCTAAACCACCTACCGCTTCACTGAAGGCCCCCAGCCAAGCTAATAATGCAGGACAAAGTGAAAAAACACCTCCATATTCATTAATGTCGTTGGGAAACCAAAAAGCAACTTCGAAGAAACCGAGGTTATTTTCGGGCGGACTCCAAGGCAATCCAAATTTAGCCGCTCCAAAATTAAAAGCAAGATAATATCCACAATAGATTCGCGGAATCCACAACAACGCATCTTGCCATACATAGCGTTGAACAGTGGGACGGGTAAGTTGTAAAAGAAATGTTTTCATGTGTTCTGAATTTTGAGCAAAGATGCCCTGTAATTCAGACCTGCACGCTTCATATTATAATTTGAGTCCTAGTTGTCTCGATTTTTTTGCGCTTTAATATACGCTTGCGGACTCACACCTTCCTGCTTTTTAAACGCTCGATTAAAGGTTGCCTTACTATTAAAACCACATTCCAAAGCCAAGGCTAAAAGTGTTTCGCGTTGGTGACGGTTTTGAAAAATTAAGTCTTTAAAATGGTCTACTCGGAAAGCATTAATGAGATCATTGAAGTTTTTACCAAAGCCTTGATTGATGATTTTACTGAGTTGTACGGGATGCATTTGGAACACTTGCGCCATTGCGAACAAAGTCAAATCGGGGTCATTATGCAATTGATTTTCGGTAATTGTAGTCTCAATTTTTTGAATCCATTCCGACCAATCTACTTCAGAGGCTACTTCTGGTTCTTCACTAAAATCCACAAAATCTGTGGCTGTGGTGGAACCGAGTAATGCTCTTGGAGTTGCCAAATACCATTGGACTTGAGGCGACCAGAATTTGGATTGAAAATAAATTTTTGAAGTACCTTCATGCGCATACCCCGCAATGGCTAAAATATAGCCCCCGATGATAAATCCGAAGAAATACCACCATATTCCTGCATAGTCTAGTCCAACTGTAATTTCTAAAAATAAAAAAGTGAGTCGATACACCAACAGAGATAGAAAAATAAAAAGGAACCACCGCATCCAAACAAATAAGAAATCGGCTGTATTGCTGAGTACGGATTCCAATGCTGTGCGGTAAAAATAATAATACCGTAATGCCGCGAGTCCGTAAAAGAACATGCTTATGAGTCCGAGCCCTTGGTAAACCGGATTAAAATCGGGGTCTTCACCATTGGCCAAAAAATAGGGTGATTTAGCAATTTCAAGGTCATAAAGTGCGACCCATCCACTAAAAAGGAGGTAAAGTAGTCCAGGTAGAAAATGTAGATATTCCTTTTTTTTAAGGGTAAACTTTGGATTCAACAAACTCACCAAATAAAAATATATGACAGGGCCAATCCAAAATAGATTCTGAAAGGGTACATAAAAAAGAATCGTCCGATACGGTTGGTTGTCGTACCAACCCGCAAAACCCAGCATCCAAGGTGCGGTATAGAGATTGACTAAGAGGAGAAAAGTGCCCATCCATAGAGCGGCAGCTTGTTGTTGGATAAAATATCTTCGAAAAAATAAAACCGCGTAAATTCCAGTATGTATCCAAAACACCAATAAAAAAACGCTGTAGAAATTGTATTGAAAAGTCATGGCTTTGGATTTGGATTCGAAGCTACAAAAAATAAATCCGTAAACCTATTGTTCTGAAAACCAATCCTCCGTAAACCAAGTAGCTCCTAGTGCAGGAAATTTCAATTGACTCACTGCAATTCGAAACGTAAGGTAGTCACTGTAGGTCATCCCCGAATCGAATTGAAATTGAGCTTGGATAGGTTTATCGGTGGGTAGTTGCGCTAAATACGCCATCACTTTATCCTTGGCAATCGGTTGACCCTTAATCTGAATATCTCCGTTTTTAGATACCAACACAGGGACGTTTCCTTTATATTTTCCTTCCTTAAAATGAACAAGTTGCATATTGAGAAAAGCTAAATTGCGTGCCTTGGTATCAGAATAGGAAAAATAATTCTGTGCGGTTTCACTTTTGTGCGGACTTGCTTCTTTCTTTTTCAAAACGAAATTCACTTCAGTCACCACCAAACGCATTGGCAAGCGTTTGTCAATGTTGAAAATGTAATTCGTGGACGTGATCGTATTCTTTCGATTCAAATCGGCTATCGTATCGTTGCCCTTTTGTTCGAAGAAAATATAAACGGGAGACAGATTATCGACATTTTTCACCACAGTTACTTGCGCTTCAGGTAGTAATACTTCTTTTTGGGAACAGGCTGTAAAAACAGCTACGATACTTAGG
>JBJOOG010000151.1:0-5217 GCA_046051465.1 Bacteroidota bacterium
GGGAGTTGTGGGTAGTTGGTATATGATTTTTTGTGCATAAATGGAATACTATCATGTACCATTGGCATTGAAACGGCTGTAAGTGGTGTGCGGGCTCCGTAGTGAAATTTGCTCACAAAAAGGAAGTCACCAATTAAAAGCGATTTTTCAAGCGAAGCAGTAGGAATAGTAAATGGCTGCATAACATACGTGTGAACAATCGTGGCTACTACAATCGCAAACAACAACGAACTTACGGTGTCGGCAGTTTTATTTACAGGCACTAAACTGCGTTCGGGCAAGTGTTTTAGGGGTTGGGTATAGGCCAAATAGGCGCCATACAAGCCCAAACTTAGTACCGCTAATACCGTGTCTTTGGTTGAGTTGTATCCAAAACTACGGCAACTTTCTACCCAAATTACTGGAAACATAATCAGGTTAACGATGGGCACAAACAAAAGTATAGTCCACCAGCTTGGTCTATTCAGTATTTTCATAAACTGAATTGCATTGTAAACAGGAACAAATGCCTCCCAAGATTTTCGTCCAACGGCCACATACATTTTCCATGTGCCAATACCGTGAACAATTTGCAACAAAGCAAAAAACAGAATCCATTGAATGAGTGTCATATCGTTATGTATTTAAATTTATTTTTCAAATTGCAGCACATCTTTCATGCTGAATACCCCTTTTTTACCAATAATCCATTCGGCGGCAAGAACTGATCCCAGAGCAAATCCTTCGCGGCTGTGTGCTGTGTGTTTGATTTCAATTTGATCAACAGCAGAGTCATAAAAAACCGAATGTGTACCCGGAACGTTCTCGATGCGTTTAGCTGAAATGGCAATTTGGTTTTCATGAGCATCGCTCAAGGTCCAGCTGCTGTAGTTGGAATTGGCTATAATATCGTTGGCCAAGGAAATGGCTGTTCCGCTTGGTGCATCTAGTTTTTGGGTGTGGTGGATTTCTTCCATGCTTACCTTGTATTGTTCATGCGGTAGCATCAGTTGAGCCAATTTTCGATTGAGTTCAAAAAACAAATTGACTCCCAAACTAAAATTAGATCCGTACAAAAATGCAGCTTGTTTTTCTTGGCAAAGATCAACCACCTTATTGTAATCATCCAACCAGCCGGTTGTGCCACAAACCACAGGAACCAATCGGTCAAAACACGTACTGATGTTTTCTACTGCCGAACTTGGTACGCTAAAATCAATGGCAACATCTGCCAATTCAAGTCCGTCAAAAGAGGTTGTGTTGTCTTTGCGTAACACAATTTGGTGCCCGCGTTGTTCAGCCACTTTCTCAATGACTTTCCCCATTTTTCCGTAACCCAAAAGCGCTATTTTCATTTAAATGTATAATTAAGTGCTACGCCCATGCTGGGTCTGTAGTTCAGTCCATTAGAATAAAGTTCGGGTTTAAAACTCAGGTTGTCATTTACATTAAATTGTCCCAAATGCGCGTCGACATTGGCATCAATAATGTTTAAAACATAAAATCCGATGGCACACAGCAACGACAAATCACGGTTGCGTTGGTAAAATTGCTGGGCTTGAATGAGTCGTGTATTGTCTAAGTAGTCGAATGCCTCGTTGGGAATACCGGCTAAACGATCTTTATAGGCATTGCGGTAGGTTTGGTATCGATTATTATTCAGTGTATAATAATAAATACTAGCACCTATAGCGCCATAAACCAGTGGGATTTTCCAGTATTTTTTGTTATAGGCTTGTCCCAAACCAGGCAATACAGCCGAGTAAAAAGCGGCTTTGGCAGGAGCCAACGGATTGATTTCTCGATCGGGCAGGGTGTCTTTGGAACGCTCAATTTGCAGTGTTTCACCTTGTGCAAAACAAAAAGTGCCTTGCAATAAAAAGAAACCAAACACTATGTACCCAACCAAACGCACTAGCCTTGTATCAGTTTGAGAATGCGGTTAAAATCTTCTTCCGAATGAAACGGAATGTTGATTTTTCCTTTGCCATTTCCGCTTAGTTTCACTTCTACTTTGGTGCCAAAATAGGCGCCAAATGACTTGATGTGCGATTCATCAATAGGGAAGGAGCTGGCTTTGGCTGGTTTTTTGGCAGCTGGTTTTAAACTGTCTTGGTACGCTTTTACCAGTGCTTCAGTTTCACGTACCGATAAATTTTGACTGACAATTTTTTGGTAAATATCAGTTTGAACTTCTAAGTTATCGATGTTTATGATGGCTCGGCCGTGACCCATGCTGATGAATCCATCGCGAATTCCCGTTTGAATGATCGGATCCAATTTTAATAAACGCAAATAGTTGGCAATCGTTGATCGTTTTTTACCCACACGCTCACTCATTTGTTCTTGGGTGAGTTGAATTTCATCAATCAATCGTTGGTAGGAAAGCGCAATTTCTATGGGATCTAAATCGTGGCGTTGGATGTTTTCAACCAAAGCCATGGTTAATGATTCTTGGTCGTTAGCAATGCGAATGTAGGCCGGAATCGTAACTAATCCAGCGGTTTTGGAGGCGCGTAATCTTCGCTCTCCCGAAATTAGTTGGTATTTGTTGAAATCGGTTTTACGTACTGTAATGGGTTGAATCACGCCCAATTCTCGAATAGAACCAGCTAATTCTTGTAGCGTTTCTTCGTTAAAATTGCTACGCGGTTGAAACGGATTAATCTCAATGGCCTCAATATCCAGTTCAATGATGTTGCCCACCACCTTATCGGCATTTTTATCGGCTACCGATTGGATGTTGTTATCTGGGTCTTTCAATAAGGCCGATAGACCTCTGCCCATGGCTTGTTTTTTTCCTGCTTGAGCCATACTTAAATGCTGTTTTTCTTGATGATTTCTTGGGCAAGGTGCAGGTAATTGGTTGCGCCTTTGCTGGTTGCGTCGTAGTTGATGATGCTTTCGCCATAACTCGGGGCTTCGCTCAATTTTACGGTGCGTTGAATGATGGTTTTAAACACCATGTCGTTGAAGTGCTTTTGAACTTCTTCGACCACTTGGTTGGATAGGCGCAAACGCGAATCAAACATGGTGAGTAATAAACCTTCGATATCCAATTGGGGGTTGTGTATTTTTTGAACACTTTTGATGGTGTTGAGCAATTTGCCCAAACCTTCTAGTGCATAGTATTCGCATTGAATGGGAATTACCACTGAATCAGCGGCAGTTAAGGCATTGAGTGTAAGCAATCCCAACGAAGGCGCACAGTCAATGAGGATGTAATCGTACTCGTCTTTGATGCTGGACAAGGCTTGCTTCAGCATGTACTCGCGGTTTTCTTTGTCAACCAACTCAATTTCAATGGCCACCAAATCAATGTGAGCGGCAATTACCGATACATTGGGTGCAGAGCATGGCAAAATGGCTTCGACAGGGCTATTGCTGTGTTCGAGTACTTGGTAGGTTCCAACAGTGATGTTTTCAACGTCAATACCCAAGCCCGAACTGGCATTGGCTTGCGGATCAGCATCAATGAGGAGTACTTTTTTTTCTAAAACACCCAGGGAAGCTGCTAAGTTTACTGATGTAGTTGTTTTGCCTACGCCGCCTTTTTGATTTGCTATGGCAATGATTTTACCCATTTATTTTTTGAAATTTGAGCCGTAAAAATACTATTTTTTATGGTTTACTCAAGGTTATTTTGTTAACAAAAGAGAACTATTTATAACCAATTCAGAATAAAATAAATGGGTAAATCTGCCTTTTACTTTTACTTGTTTTTGCGTTGATTTACGCGAACACCAGCTTCGTTGATGGACACCTCGGTTGAGGTGCTGTCTTCGTCCACATTTATTGAAATTCCACCATTTACATCGTTGTCATCGTTTTCTTCGGGTGGGCAATTGGTGCATGCCACTTTTTGGCTGTCAACGCGATACAAATAATCGGATGAACTGTAATGCAAATTAAAAAAACTATTGTCCGAATCATCAAATTGTTGTACCGAACTGTCGGTTTTAAAATGCAAGCCTTCAGGTACATATAAATTAATAATTACCTCTTGATTGCGGAATTTATTTTTCACATCGGTCAATAAAAAGTCATTCAATACCAGGTTGTTGTTTGAAAAACTATAGCTGTAATTTATATTCTCGGCCGAGTTTCGCGCTTCCGTTGCTTTTTTACCTCGGGCTTTGCGCACGATTTCCAAATAGGTTGTGCTATCTGCCGATTTGTAAACATTAAAACGAATGTTGTTGCTGTAAATCACCGAATGATTTTGTGCGTCTTGTGTTACCAAAAAAGCATCTTCGCCTTCTTCTGATCCAAAACTTTCGTCGTGTTGGAAACTGATGTTTAGAGTGTCTTTAGCTGTAATAGGCAAAGCATCTTTTTGGATTGATTTTCCTGCCAATTTGTATTCAGACACCTGACTAACTCCAACATAGCTTAATGCAATAAAGGAGAGAATACACAGCGTAAGAAGTGTGTATTTGGCAGGTTTCCCTATGGAATTGCTGCGAGGGGTGATTAGTTTAAAGCCCAATAGTGTTACAAAAAAGGCTGGAATTCCCAGGGCAAACCAAGTGAGTAGCCCAAAAATCCAAGCGGGGTATTCGGCCAAGTTACCAGCTAAAATGTAATTGGTCCATGGGAATTCGGTAAAGCTAGTACTGCTAAAGGTAAAACTCACAAAGGTAATTCCAACCAAACACAATACACTGAATACAACGAGAACAATACCTACTATTTTGCCAAACAATTTGATGACGTTGTGGATTACTTCACTCAGTGTTAAGCCCACCTTGCTGGCATTTGATTTTAATTGGTTGCCCAACGAATCGTAGTCTTTGTTTTTGATTTTATCGGACACGTTGTTAAATTCTTCGCGCACCTTTTTCTCTATAGACGAAATGTTTACTGGCTCGCCTTTCATTTCTAATTTTTCAGACGTGGTTTTCGCTTCTGGTATTACAATCCACAGGATAATGTAGGTTAAAAATCCAAATCCGTAAAACAACAAGGCCACGAGTAAAATCAATCGCAAATACACGCGCTCAATCCCAAAATAATACCCTAAGCCAGAAAGTACGCCGCCAATCATAGCGTCGTCTTTGTCGCGGTAAAGTTTTTTGGTTTTGGTTTTGGCAGATGAATTTCCATTTTCTGTTTTTGGTTGATCAGCATCGTTGGTGTCGCCTTCAATACGGTAATCTTCGGGTTGGCCCATTACGGCAATTACTTCGTCCAGTTCAGACATGACAATTACCTGTTTTTCGCTGCTGTGTTTGGCTG
>JBJOOG010000152.1:0-4036 GCA_046051465.1 Bacteroidota bacterium
CGCTTGTGGAGCCAAAGGCAATTGCCAACGGATCACGCTGTACAATCCCATTTTTAGCATAATTCCAGACAACAACATCGTACCAATAGCAGGCGCTTTTTGGTATACGTTGGCTTGCCAAGTATGGAATGGAATCAACGGAATTTTAATGGCATACGCCAAAAAGAAAGCCAAGAAAATCCAAAACTGCTCGGTAGATGTAAGTTTCAATTGGTACAAATCTTTCAATAAGAAACTACCGGCTTGTTGGTACATATACACAAAAGCCACCAACATAAATAACGAACCGGCCAGGGTGTAAATAAAGAATTTAACCACCGCTTTTTTGCGCTCTTCAGCATCGCCATTGCCCCAAAGCAAGGCAATAAAATAGATCGGAATCAAGGATAATTCCCAGAAAATATAGTACAATAAGCCATCTACTGCAAGAAATGTTCCCACCATGGCAAAGGCCATAAACAGCAACAAGGCATAGATGGATTTGGCATTTTCAAAGGAAGTTCCAAAACCTGATAAAATAATCAAAGGAATCAAGCCTGTAGTAAGCAAAACCATAGCCATCGATAAACCATCGGCCAAAAAGGCAATACTCACGTTGGGATTGGCAATCCAAGGGGCTACAAAATCAATGTTTTGTCCCAATTGATATGCGTTCAACAAATAGCAGGAAACAGCCAAGGCCAAAGCCGAAAACAACAAGGCTACTTTTGAAGCCCATTGGTTTCCAACCAAAAAGGTAACGATTGACCCAACTAATAATAACAGTAATACTGACGATATATCCATTAGAGTATAATTATTGAACGATAAACAAATAAGTAACAAGGGCAATTACACCCAATACAAAGGCAAACAAATACAAACCGGTGTTTCCGTTGTGCACTTTTCGGCCTTGTGCGCCTAGGGCTAAGGTAACTTTGGCAAAACCAAAGACTACCGCTGACAAACTCGTTTCTACCGTGTCACGGAAAAATCGAGAAGCGCTGTTGATTGGGTTGACGATCAAACGTACATAGGCTTCATCAACATAGTATTTGTGGTACACTACTTTGGCAAAGCCTTCCATTTGCTCGTCGGCTTTGGGTAAACTTTTTTGCGTGATGAATTGACGTCGGGCCCATAGAATTCCAAAAATTCCTCCAGCCAAAGCAACGCCCATCAAACTGTATTCTAGTGTGCCCAACGCATGCTCAGCGTGTTCGGCGTGAAACAAAGGAGCCAAATAGTGATTGAGCCACGTGCTGCCCGGTAAATTAATGGCGCCGCCAATTGCAGCCAAAATGGCCAATACAATTAAAGGGAACGTAATTAAAGCGGGACTTTCGTGCAGGTGTTTTTCTTGTTCTTCGGTTCCGCGGAACGTGTTAAAGAACGTCAAGTACATCAAACGGAACATATAAAATGCCGTCATGATTGAGGCAATCGAACCTACTACCCAAAGGGCAATATTGTGGTGAAAGGCCGTAAGTAAAATTTCATCTTTGGACCAAAATCCTGATAATGGAAAAATTCCGGCAATGGCCAAACTGGAAATTAACATGGTCATAAAAGTGATGGGCATTGCTTTTTTCAAGCCACCCATGTTGCGCATATCTTGTTCGCCGTGTAAAGCATGAATCACCGAGCCCGAGCCCAAGAACAAACAAGCTTTAAAGAACGCATGTGTGATTACGTGAAACACAGCCACTTGGTAAGCTCCTAATCCCAAGGCCAAGAACATCAATCCCAATTGAGAAACTGTAGAATAGGCCAATACTTTTTTGATGTCGTTTTGAAACAAGCCAATCGTGGCCGCCAAAAGTGCGGTAGCTGCACCAACTATCGCAATAACCGTTTGTACTTCGGGTGTTAAATCAAATAAGAAGTGCATACGGGTTACCATAAAAATCCCTGCGGTAACCATGGTCGCCGCGTGAATTAAGGCCGAAACAGGTGTTGGTCCTGCCATGGCATCGGGCAACCAAGTATATAAAGGTACTTGTGCTGATTTTCCGCAGGCGCCAATGAATAAAGCCAAAGCGGCTATAGAGAGTAACGTTGATGAAGATCCTTCGGCTAAGGCCGTTTGCAAGCCAGCAAACTCCAGTGTAGAAAACATACTACCCAGGATAAATATACCAATCAATAAGCCTAAATCACCAATTCTATTCATAATGAATGCTTTCTTGGCCGCATCATTATAGTCTTGGTTGCTGTGCCAGAAGCCAATGAGCAAGTACGAACACAAGCCTACGCCTTCCCAGCCAATAAACATCACTACTAAATTACTGCCCACCACCAAGGTGATCATAAAAAAGACAAAGAGGTTCAAATAGGCAAAAAATTTGTGCATGTTCTCGTCGTCGTGCATGTAGCTAATGGAATACAAATGAATCAACGAGCCAATTCCGGTTACAAATAGCAACCACAAAATTGACAACTGATCGAATAAGAACCCAAAATGGATAGGAAACGACTGCAACTGAATCCAGTCAAAAAGATCAATTGAGGTTGATTTGCCAGTGGATTGAAGTTCGATAAAAAACAGCAACGTAACCACAAAAGAGGCAACTACAGCTAGGGTTCCTAATATACCCGAGGCGGTTTTTCCCAGCTGTTTTCCGAAAAAAACATTGAGTAAAAATCCGAAGAAAGGAGCTAATACTAGAACTAAGGCTAATGAAGTATCCATAGAAAATTATCCTTTTAAATTTTTTAAATTGTCAATGTCAATTGAGCCCAGGTTTCGGAATATCGACACCAAAATAGCCAATCCTACAGCAACTTCGGCGGCTGCTACTGCCATGGAGAAGAACACAAATACTTGTCCTTCTGCATCTTGGTGGTAAGTTGAAAAAGCTACAAAAAGCAAATTCACGGCATTTAACATGATTTCTATCGACATAAAAACAATGATGGCATTTCGGCGATACAGTACGCCAAACACCCCGATACAGAACAAGATGACACATAAAAATATGTAGTTCTCGATTCCGATTTGATTCAAGATATTATTCATATTACTTTCCTGATTTTTCTTTTTTAGACAACAACACTACGCCTATCATGGCTACTAACAACAAAATAGAAACGTATTCAAATGGAAGCATGTATTCATTAAGAAGTACATTACCCAATACTTTGGTCGATTGGTAATCTTCTCCGGTTGAATCATAATCGCCTACAATGGGTTTAGAATTGATGAAAATGGCCAACAAAACCAAACACATCACGCAAAACAATACCACTGCGGCCAAGCGGGTCACACGTGGTTTGTGTACTTCATCTTCCTTGTTTAAATTCATCAACATCAAGGTGAATAAAAACAAAACCATAATAGCTCCGGTATAAACAATAAAGTTTACAATACCCAAAAATTGGGCGTTGAGCAATAAATAATGTCCAGTGATAGAGGAGAAACAGATAACCAAATAAATGGCACTGTGAATAGGGTTTTTGGTGAAGATGGTTAAAAATGCCGTCGCTAAAGTGATGGCCGATAACACGCTAAATAAGAGTAAAAATGTAGTCATTAGTTGGCGTTTTTAAGTTGAGCGTTTTTCATGGCAATATCCAACGGCATGACTAATTTGTCTTTTCCGAAAATAAAATCTTCGCGGTCATAACTGGCCGGCACCAACACTTTTGAAGTAGTTAGATAAATGGCATCCTTTGGACACGCTTCTTCGCACAAGCCACAAAAAATACAACGCAACATGTTGATTTCATAGATTTCGGCGTATTTCTCTTCGCGGTACAACAGTTCTTCGCCTTTTTTGCGTTCGGCAGCCTTCATGGTAATCGCTTCGGCCGGGCAAGACAGCGCACACAATCCACAAGCGGTACAGTTTTCACGACCTAGTTCGTCGCGTTTCAGCATGTGCTGTCCGCGATATACTGGACTCATTTCACGCACTTGCTCGGGGTATTGTATGGTTACTTTTCGGGTAAATAAATGCTTGATGGTAATCCATAAACCTTTAATTATGGCAATCAAATACAGGCGTTCCAAAAAGGTCATTTCCTTGTTGGAAACTTGTTTTTTACGCCCGGATAA
>JBJOOG010000153.1:0-20546 GCA_046051465.1 Bacteroidota bacterium
AACTGCTGTTTCACCAACTGCACCCGAAATCATTTCCTGGATAAAAACGAATTGAATTGGTGATTAAAGTTTGAGCTGCATAAAACAAAGATCCAACCACTGATTAAATTTGTAGCCCACCTCTTTTAAATGGCCCACAATTTCGAATCCCATTTTTTGGTGAAAGGCAATGCTTTCGGCATTATTAGCATCGATTCCGCCTACCATAACGTGGTAGCCTTCGGATTTAGCTTGTGCAATAAGTTGACTAAGAAGTGCTTTGCCAATGCCTTTTCCCTGTTGGTCTTCCTTTACGTACACCGAATGCTCGATGGTAAATTGGTACCCAATTTTTTCGCGAAATACGCCATACGTTCCATATCCAAGTACCTGTTGGTTTTCAATGGCCACCCATACTGGGAACTTGTGTTCTTGCTTAGACTCAAACCAAGCCGTTTGCTCAGCTAAGGTTTGGGCATCATAATGGTAATTGGCCGTCGACGTTTTGATGGTGTGGTTTACAATGGCTAAGATTTGCGGTATATCAGCTGTAGTTGCGGAACGAAGAAGGAATGTCATATACAAAATTAATTGGCTCAAATATACTGAAGATTCTGTGCCAATCGTGCACAAACTAACAAATGGAATAGTAAATTTGCAGTGCTTTGCTACGGTGGCATCGCCTTTATTTTATGGTATATCCCAAAATTCCCTTAGCGCAAAGTATACTGCAATTGTTTGCAGCCAAGGGTGTTACGCAAATTGTTCTGTCTCCTGGTTCTCGAAATGCACCGCTTACATTGGGTTTTGTATCGAATCCGTTGTTTCAATGTTACAGTATCGCCGACGAGCGTTGTGCTGCTTTTTTTGCACTGGGGATCGCCCAACAAACGCAAAAACCGGTAGCTGTAGTTTGTACATCTGGTTCTGCTTTACTCAACTATTATCCCGCTTTTGCAGAGGCCTTTTACAGTCAAATACCTTTATTAGTGGTTTCAGCCGATAGGCCTGCAAATAAAATTGACATTGGCGATGGACAAACCATTCGTCAAGCCAATGTGTTTGCCAACCATTCAGGCTACAACGCCAATCTTACCGAAGAACATTCGGCAGCAAACGACCGCAAAATATGTGAAGCCATTGATACAGCCCTTTTAAAAAAATGCCCTGTACACATCAATGTTCCCTTTGAGGAACCTTTGTATGAAACTGTTTCGGAGTATACAATACAGGCCGAAGTGAGCGAGTTACAATCCGAATTGAAAGCGGAAGCAATTGATTGGCCAGTCGTGACAAACAAATGGCAAAGTAGTACAAAGAAATTAATTCTAATTGGAACAAATTTACCCGATTCAATTGATCAAAATACAATTGATTATTGGGCAAATGATCCCTCTGTACTCGTGTTTTGCGAAAGCACTTCAAACGTGCATCATCCCCGTTTTATTTCTTCAATTGATACCTTAATTACAGCATTTAAAGCTATTGATTTTGAAGAATTTAAACCCGATATTTTAGTTACAATAGGTGGAATGATAGTGTCCAAACGCGTAAAAGCATTTTTGCGAAAGTATCCTGCACAAGCCCATTGGCACATTGATCCACTTCGCGCCTATGATACTTTTGGGTATTTGACAAACCATTTTACACAAACACCAACGGCGTTTTTTACTCATTTGGCTGCTACAAACACCGCAAGTAATTACCAAAATCTTGGTACCCACTTAAAAAAGTATCGTGCAGATAAACAAAGTCAATTTATGGGGCAGCTGCCATTTTGTGATTTGAAGGTATTTGATGCCGTGCTGCCAACTTTGCCCGATGGTTTACAATTGCACCTCAGTAATAGTTCGGCTATTCGGTATGCACAATTGGTTTATAACAACCCAAAGGTAACTGTGTTTTGTAACCGCGGAACAAGTGGCATTGATGGATGCACATCAACGGCTATAGGCGCAGCCGTTGGTCGTTCATTGCCTACGCTTTTGATAACCGGTGACATTAGCTTTTTTTACGACAGTAATGCCTTGTGGAATGCCTACATCCCAAGCAATTTCAAAATAATTGTTCTCAATAATGGAGGAGGAGGCATCTTTCGGATTTTGCCCGGTCATCAAGAAACGGAGTTGTTTCATACCTATTTTGAAACTGCCCATTGTTTCACAGCGCAGCATTTGGCAGCCATGTATGGATTTGATTACCTTACAGCCAGTTCAAATGAAAGCTTAGATTTGGCTTTAACTCAGTTTTGGAACCAAAATGAGCAACCGGCACTTTTAGAAATATTTACGCCAACCCTCGCTAATGATAGTTACTTAAATGACTATTTTAAAGCCATAGAATAATTTTAATTCAAAATTCACAGATGATAGCAATCGGAAAATACAATACGCTAACTGTACTCAGAGATACCAAAGTTGGACTTTTTTTAGGAGAAGGCTCAGACGACACAGGGATTTTATTGCCCAACAAGTATGTGCCCAACGGCATTTCGGTGGGAGACTCACTGGTTGTTTTTGTGTATTTAGATCACGAAGAGCGTCCGGTAGCTACAACTTTAGAGCCCTATGTTTTACTCAATGAATTTGCCTTATTGCGTGTCAATTTTATCAATCAAGTGGGCGCATTTTTAGACTGGGGATTAGAAAAAGATTTATTTGTGCCTTTTGCTGCTCAAGCCCGACCTATGGAAAAAGGCAAACGCTATTTGGTATATGTGTATATGGATCCCAAAACCAATCGTTTGGTGGCCTCGAGTAAAACAAACCAGTTTTTGTCAAATGAGGAATTAAGCGTTCGAGTGGGTGATGAAGTGGAGTTGATTGTGTCTCACATTACCGATATTGGCATCAATGTAATCATCAACGAACAACACAAGGGCTTGCTTTACAAAGACGAAGTCTACGATGATGCCATTCGTACCGGCGATCGCTTGCGGGGCTTTATCAAACACATTCGTCCTGACAACAAAATTGACGTTTCCTTACAAGCTTTTGGCTACCAAAAAGTGGAGCCCAATGCGCAATACATTCTTGATGAACTCAAAGCCAGCCGAGGATTTTTGCGTTTGCACGACAACAGCCATCCGGAGGACATTAAATCGGTGCTGAAAATGAGCAAGAAAACCTTTAAAAAAGCCATTGGTGCCTTGTACAAAGACAAATTGATTGAGATTAAGGCCGATGGGATTTATTTAATTAAAAATTAAAAATTTAAGAAGTATACTAAGAACTGCTGGATTTTTGTTTCAAGTTTCAAGTTTCAAGTTTCACGAAATAGATAAATCCGCTTCGCTATAGCTCCTTTTTATACTAATTGTCTAAGTATAATTTATACAACTTGAAACCTGAAACTTGAAACCTTTTTTGGACCGCAGTAGAATAAAACCGAAACAAATTTGTTTCAAACTAAATTCCCTTCACCACCTCTATATTTGGATTTAGTTCCAATAATTTAGCAATGAACTTTTCTCTTTTTTGAGGAGAAACATACACCTCATTTTGGGTTCCGTAAGTGATGATAAACCCTTTGGTGTCGAGTGCCGGCTTCATGGTTACAGGTACATGCATACCGGAGTAGTATTCAATTTTATTAATTTTTTGGATGTCTATTCGTCCACGAAAGGGACCAGAGCGGTAAAATAAAAATCCATCACGGATTACATAGCGCGTGTCAAATAAAATCCAAACAATTACAAAAATAATAATCGAAATCATGAGAACATGAATGGTACTGGTTCGTTCGTTTTTGATGTCGATGTAAAGTAAAAACCCCATAAATACAACCAAAGCCCAAAGGATTGCAACTGTTACTATGTTTTTCGTCGAGAAAAAGTGTTTCATGGTAGATTTTATGTTTGTATTAAGGAATTCTTTTTTGAAAGAAAGTATATTTGACTCTTTAAATTTCAGACAAAGATAAATACTAATGACTAAATTGAAAGCATTATTTTCTGTAGCTGGTATGTTGCTTGCCCCAATTTACCTTTTTGCTTTTTCATTCACGGTTACATCTACACCTGAAACCTGTGCAGGTAATGCTACACTTACTTTTGCTGCTTCTGCTGTTGATCCTGCAGGTACAATAGAATATTTTGTTTACAAATTACCCGATACAGTTGTGCCTTATGCAACCGTTACTACTACTGTATTAAGTGGTTTAACAGGTGGCGAGTACCTCATTATTGCAAAAGAAACAGTAAACAATGTGGTAACTTCTGAGCAACAACAAAATGTAACTGTTGCTTCATCGGTGCAACCTTTGCAGTTTACAGTAAATAGTTTAAATCAAACCTGTGCCACAACTAGTACCATTACGGTAAATGTAAGTTCGGGAACAGCAGCAACCTACGAAATATTTTTTGGACCTGTTTTATATCCCGTTCAAACCTCCAACACATTTACCAATTTGCCAGTAGGTGTATACCGAATTCGAGTATTTGACGCCTGTGGAATAGGAGTTGTAAGTACATTTAATGTTTTGCTTAACCCAACCGGCTTATCCATCACAAATCCAACTTTTTCAAACACGCTGCCACCTTCTTGTAATTCGACTGTAGCCAAACAAACCATTACACCCAACCCAGGAACTGTTATTTCATATCCGCTCACAGTACAATATACAATTCACCCACCGGGTGGTGCTCCAGATATTATATATAACCAAGTAATAAATTCGGGTAACCCAACGAGTCTCGATATTTCGCAAATTATTCCCACCTATACCAATCAAAACTACAATTACGATCTAGAAATTACTGACGCCTGTAATGCAGCCGTGAGCACTTCTTTTTTGTCGAATCAAACCATTGTGTTAAACGCTAGTGCCATTAGTCTGACTTGTAACAACAATTACATTCGGTTAAATACAACTAATTTCACTCCTCCTTATACACTCACGTTTACCTCGGCACCAGCCGGTTTTAACCCGGTTTTGTTTAATGCCGCTTACCCCAATTTTTCGGATACAATTGTTGAATTTGGCAGCAATACCCAATTTGTGCCCTTGGGCGTTTACGGCATTTCATTGGTTGATGCTTGTGGAAATACGGCTACATCTTCCTTAACTATTGATTTATTGGTGGGAGATGTGTTGTCAGCTGGAATAAATAATGGGTGCACCACCAACTCAGGTCAAATTATATTAAGTGTGCCTTTGTTTAAGGTTGGAACCGTGAGCATTACCTCGGCTCCCGCTAGTTATCCTTTTCCACTTCCGCATGATGTGTCGGCTTTGGTTAATACGGCCGGATTTTTAGTGATTACTCCCGTACCAATAGGAAATTACACTTTGGATGTAAGTGATACCTGTGGAACCATTTATACCCCCGAAAATGTTACGGTACCGGCTTACGTTGATCAAGGATTAGCTTTTGATCAGCGACCAGGTTGTGCTTTGGGATTTGGTTCTTTGCATGTTTTTAGCAACAACGGAAAACTGACCACTGTAACCATAACTGCAGCGCCTAATGGTTTTTTGTTTCCTTTGCCTTATGTTACCTCGGCAAATATACTTGCTGATGGCAATTGGTATATGGCCGACCTGCCTGGCGGTAGTTATACTCTTTTATGTGTTGACGAATGCGGTTTCACCAATTCCATTACTGTAAACGTAAACGGCTATGCCATTACCCAAAATACCTACACCCTTCAATCCAATTGTGGCACCTTTGATTTGACACTAAACTTTGCAAGCAACGGAAACACCAATCAAAAATTCTGGTTACAAAAATTAATTGATCCAGTATTGGGCTTATGGGGCAATCCAATGACTAATGCACCATACGTAACTGGAACAGCACCCGATAACATAGATTCCTATTTGCTTACAAACAATTCCACCAATTACAATTTGAGTTTCAACGGCGAGTTTCGCATTCTTCGCGTTTTCTCCTCCTACGTAAACGGAAGCGAGGTGAATTCAGGTGCATTGAGCAACATAAATGGATTGTGTTTTGAGGTTCTCACAACCCCAACTTTTATTTTTGATGAAGTTTTAGAGTTTTTAGATGCCAACCGTATGCCTTGTTCACCAAGTGGAAGTTTAGATGTGGTGCTCGACGTAAATGGAAAATTACCTTTGCATTACTCAATAATTGATAAAGATGGCGTTCCTTTCTTGATTGACAATGGAACTTCAGGTGTATTTTACAATTTACCTCCTGCCATTTATACTTTTCAGGTAGAAGACGATTGCGGAAATATCGTCAACCGTATTTTTGACGTAAGCAGTTTGGTATCCATTGTTCGGATAACCAAGCCCAATGATATTGTGGTTTGTCAATCGGTCATAACTGGTGCTGAAACCCATGATATTAGCATGTTAACCCCAATTATTATGGGTACGCAACCGCTTAGTTTATACACCTTGACTTACCACGAAAACGCAACTGACGCACAAAATGCAGTAAATGCCATTTCAAATTTATCGGCCTATAATCCCACTTCTAATCCACAAACAGTGTATGCTCGCTTGCATTTTAACGCCTTGCCCAATTGTTATGAAATTACAAGTTTTGATGTGTTTGATGGGCAAATTCCATCGCTAAATTTAAATCCTACCTACCTGGAATGCAATGCCAATTCCATTACGGTATCGGCTGCCACGCCCAATTTACCAATCACAACATATACTTGGTCAGATGGAACCATTGGCACTGATGTAACCGTAGCGCAATTGGGGCAAACACTTTTAACCGCTACGGCTGCAAACACCTATGGTTTACAAAATGTCTCCTGTTCGGTTAGCCAAGACATTACTGTCAATTTATCAAAAATACCCACCGTTAACGATATTCAAGTTACCGATTGGACCACCAACGAAAACAGCATTACTGTTATAGCTTCTGATCCAACATGGTTTGAATATGCAATCAATGGCGGTGAATTTCAAGATAGCAATGTGTTTGATCAGTTGCCTGCAGCTGTATATACCATAACCATTCAAGATAAACTGGGTTGTGGAAGCATTGATCGCGAAGTATGGTTATTGGATTATCCCAAGTTTTTCACACCCAATGGCGATGGATTCAATGATACTTGGAAAATTAAAAATTCAGAGTTGGAACCCAATTTAGAGGTGTATATCTACGATCGATTTGGCAAACTCATCAAATACCTCGATTCGCAAGCCAGTTGGAATGGCAATTTTATTGGCAACCAGCTCGTAGCCGATGACTATTGGTTTGTAGCCATACGAGAAGACGGTCGAAAATACCAAGGACATTTTTCATTAAAACGATAATTTACCATGCAAAAAATAGATTGGAAAACCGTTAGGGAATTTGAAGACATTACCTATAAAAAATGCAATGGCGTGGCGCGTATTGCCTTTAATAGGCCCAATGTACGCAATGCCTTTCGACCCAAAACTACCTCAGAATTGTACCAAGCGTTTTACGATGCACAAGAAGATACCTCAATTGGTGTGGTTTTACTTTCGGCCGAAGGACCTTCAACCAAAGATGGCGTCTATTCGTTTTGCAGTGGTGGCGATCAAAATGCCCGTGGTCATCAAGGTTATGTGGGCGATGATGGCCAACACCGCTTAAATATACTCGAGGTACAGCGCCTCATTCGTTTCATGCCCAAAGTAGTGATTGCCGTAGTTCCGGGCTGGGCAGTAGGCGGAGGACACAGTTTACATGTGGTTTGCGATTTAACTTTGGCTAGCAAAGAACACGCCGTATTTAAACAAACTGATGCCGATGTAACCAGTTTTGACGGTGGTTATGGATCAGCCTATTTGGCCAAAATGGTGGGACAAAAGAAAGCCCGTGAAATCTTTTTCTTGGGGCGCAACTACTCGGCACAAGATGCATTAGACATGGGAATGGTAAATGCTGTAATTCCACATGATCAACTGGAAGACACGGCCTTTGAATGGGCCCAAGAAATATTGGCCAAATCGCCTACCTCAATCAAAATGTTGAAATTCGCCATGAACCTCACCGATGATGGCATGGTGGGACAGCAAGTATTTGCAGGCGAAGCCACGCGATTGGCCTATATGACCGAAGAAGCCAAAGAGGGTAGAAATGCGTTTTTGGAAAAACGAAAGCCCAACTTTGGCGAAAACAAGTGGATCCCTTGATAATTAAAAATTTATAATTAATAATTAAAAGCGTTTAATTGAATATGAAACACTGGATACAAGCCGCTCGTTTGCGCACCTTGCCGTTGTCGGTTTCGGGAATTTTAGTGGGTTGTTTTTATGCCATGTCGCAATCCTTATTCAATTGGGACATTGTGATTTTTGCCTTAACTACTACGCTAGGATTACAAGTGTTGTCCAATTTTGCCAACGATTATGGCGATGGGGTAAAAGGCACCGACAACCAAGATCGAGTAGGGCCAACCCGAGCCATTCAAAGTGGAGCCATTAGTCCAGAAACCATGAAAAAAGCCATAGCACTTACAGCTTTTCTTACCTTAGTTTCTGCTGTTTTGTTAATTTATTCTGCGTTCAAAGATCATAATGTTTTTTATTCGTTGGGTTACTTGGCTTTGGGTATTTTGGCTATTGCTTCGGCAATACGCTATACGGTTGGCAAGAATCCCTATGGTTACCGCGGATTTGGCGATCTGTTTGTGTTTTTGTTTTTTGGCTGGGTGAGCACCTTGGGCGTCTATTTTATGTTTGCCAAAACATTTACCGAGGGTTATTTGTTGTTTTTGCCTGCCACGGCCATCGGTTTTTTGAGTGTGGCGGTATTAAATCTCAATAATATGCGCGATGTGTTATCAGACAGCCAATCGGGAAAAAAAACTTTGGTAGTGCAAATGGGCTCGTCAAAAGCAAAAATGTATCATTATTTTTTGGTGATTTCGGCCATGCTTTTGGTGTTGATCTTTGCCATTCTTAACGATTTTACCACCGATGGACAATTTAATTTTGATCAGTATTTCTTTGTTATTGTTTTTGTGCCTTTGGTTTTACATCTCAAACGAGTGTACCAAAATCAAGATGCACGCACGCTCGATCCAGAGCTCAAAGTTGTGGCCTTGAGTACCTTCTTTTTGGCTATTTTATTGTCTTTGGGTCTCATTTATTTTTTATCAGATATAGTAGTAAATAACGGATAGCAAGATGAAAATTACATTTTTAGGACATGCTTGTTTACAAGTAGAAGTTGGAGGAAAAGTACTGTTGGTAGATCCATTTATTTCGGGCAATCCCAAAGCTGCACATATCAATATAGCTGATTTACATCCAAATTACATTTTACTTACCCACGCGCATCAAGACCATACGCTCGATGTTGAGGCCATTTTGCAGGCCAATCCATCGGCTCTGTTAATTTCTAATGCCGAGATTATCACCCATTACTTGGCCAAAGGGTTTGCAGGTCACATGATGAACCACGGCGGCAGCTGGTCATTTGATTTTGGCGTGGTAAAATATGTAACAGCCATTCATTCCAGCTCGTTTGCCGATGGAAGTTACGGTGGAAATCCGGGCGGTTTTGTGATTGAAGGCGAACACAAAAATATCTATATCGCGGGCGACACGGCCTTAACGTATGACATGAAATTGATACCGTTGCGCACCAAATTGGATTTAGCCATTTTGCCCATTGGCAGTAATTTTACCATGGATATAGAAGATGCAATTCTTGCCTCTGATTTTATTGAATGCGATAAAATAATGGGTTACCACTACGATACGTTTGGCTACATCGAAATCAACCACCAAGAGGCCATCCGAAAATTCTTTGACCACGGAAAAGATTTGATGTTGCTTGAAATTGGCGAAAGCATCGAAATATAATTTATTGGCTATGCAAAAAACGAGTTTGCTTTGGTTTTTGATGAGTTTTGTTCTTCAGCTACAAGCTCAGGTTGATGGGTATTGGGATAAGGAAAGAGCTTTCACTAAAGAACTTACGGTAACTGCTCATGAACGATTGGTTCTTGCGGTAGATGAATTGCCAAAAGGAACCACCGAAATAGTGTATCGCATTACTTTGCTCGATGATAACCAGCACACCACATCCAGTCTAATATCGGTATTAAAATCCATACCCGATCCAACCGGAATTTCGCAAGGATCAGCGGGTGCTTTGGTTTTGTTGTCCAAAATTGCTGGTGACGACAGCTGTACGTATGCTATATTTTCCAGTCCCGATGAAGCCAAAAAGTACAAACAAAGCGGGACTATCAAAAAAGCCTGTTTTGCTCAACAAACCCCTATCAATAAAGACGCTCGCCGACTTACGGTTTCATCAACTTCTTGTCTGTCAACCCAATCCATTTGGTTTGGTTTTGAAAGTGCCAATTGGATCATGAACCAACGCATTTTGGTTGAAGTAGTGCCTTGGGTTGATACCAAACTCAGTTCGGGCTGGACAAACACAACTAAAAAAGAGGTGATTGAAGTGTGCGCATCGACCGAATTAGCCAAACAGCTGGGTTCGGCTCAGGCCTATTGCGGTTGTATATTGGAACGCATCACGGCAAAATATACCTATGCAGAATATAATAATTTATTAGCTGCCGAAAAAGCCAAGGCCTACACTGAAAACAGCTCGGTTTGTTTTGTAGCAACCAATGGTGAAGCCCTTCGGTATGCGCACTATAAAGAAAATTTGGCGTTGGCTAAATCTGAGAAAAAGTATGGTGAGGCCATCAAACTGGGTTTGTCAATCCTAGAATCACCCAAAGCAACGGTTCAAGATTACGCGCAACTGGCTTGGCTTTATTTGGTTACCAAGCAGTTTGACAAAGCGGTATCCTATGCACAGCAAGCGGTTAGCAATGACCCAACCGATTTGATCGCGCAACTTACACTCGCTCATGTTTATTTGTTTCACGATCAGTTTCAAGAGGCCAAATCGATTTATAAAAAATACCAAACGCAAAATGTAAGCGAGGATCTTTCATGGAAAGCAAAAATCGAACAAGATTTTGCCGAATTTACCGCTTTGGGATTATCATCATCCAATTTTAAACGCGTTATTCGATTGCTCGACTAGGATGAAAGCAAGCTATTTTCGATATGATTTACAATTTAAACAAGCGGCTGGAACCTCTCGCGGGGTGTTGTACAGCAAGGAGTCTTGGTTTATTGTATTGGAGTATGAAGGAAAAAAAGGAATTGGTGAATGCGGAATTTTACGCGGATTGAGTTACGACGACCGTCCGGATTACGAAGCGAAACTGCAATGGACTTGCACTAACATACATGTAGGAGAAGCGCAGTTGTGGGAAGAATTACGCGAATTTCCGTCTATTCAATTTGGTGTTGAAATGGCTTTTCGATCGCTAAATAGTACTACTCCTTTTAACTTATTTTCATCTGATTTTATCCAAGGCAAACAGCAAATTCCCATCAACGGATTGGTTTGGATGGGTGATATCGATTTTATGAAAGCCCAATTAAACGACAAAATTGCACAAGGATTTCGCTGTGTGAAACTCAAAATTGGCGCTTTAGATTTTGAGCAAGAATTGGATTTGTTGCGGCAAATTCGTACCCATTTTTCTGCTGATCAAATTGAAATTCGGCTCGATGCCAATTGCGCATTTACTGCAGCCGATGCTTTAGTTAAATTAAAACAATTAGCTGTTTATCAAATTCATAGCATTGAGCAGCCTTTAGCTATTAATCAACGTGCGTTGTTACAAAAATTGATTCAATCCAGTCCGATTCCGATAGCCTTAGATGAAGAATTAATAGGACTCACAACGCTAAAATTAAAACGGGAGTTATTGGAACAATGCAAACCCGATTACCTCATTTTTAAACCCAGTTTTATCGGTGGAATAAAAGGAACCCTCGAATGGATTGAATTGGCCCATGAATTTGGAATTGCTTGGTGGATCACATCGGCTTTAGAAAGCAATATTGGTTTAAATGCCATTGCGCAATTTACGGCTACGTTACATAATTCATTGCCACAAGGATTGGGTACAGGAGCGTTGTATACCAATAATTTTGATTGCCCATTACAAGTTAAAGATGGATTTTTGTTCTATAATCCAACAGCAAGCTGGGAAGTAAATTTAATATAGTGCTTTGATTGCTAAGGCAGTTTCAAAGTAATTTGGATTTTCTGGCGTGTCTTTCCCAAAATAAGCGCGTTTATTTACGGCTGTAAAATTCCCCAATTGACTCGAAAATGAACTGGCCTTTCCTTTTAAATTAAAGTGAATGTAATCGATGTCGCTTTGTTGCAATTGCTTCATTTCGGCAGGATTAAACTCATACATGCTCACCACTTTAGAACCTTCAACACTGTGTTTGTTTTTATCTGTGCAGGTGATTAAGGTATTGTTTTTTAAAAAAACATAAGCCGTACCTGCAATTTGTGTGTCAAGCGGAGTAGCAGATTCTACGGCAATTCTCAAGTATCCACCCTTTGGGGTTTTGGTAATTCGTATCTCCACCTCGCTACTGTAGGCATAGCGCTCACATAAAAAAGGCCATGAAGGTGTATGAGCTACTGGCGCAGGCTGAGCCTTACACATATTAATCATACACCAACTAAGTACCAAAATATAAATAACTTTTTGACGCATGTATTCAATTTATCTACAAGAGCTAACGCAGTAGTTTTTGTATTAGTATAAACTTGGATATTCAGTTGGGTTGGCTTCGCTCATTATGCCATAGATTTTTTCATAAATGTCTTCAATAGAAGGCTTAGAGAAATAATCGCCATCGGTGCCATAGGCCGGGCGATGGGCTTTGGCTGTGAGCGTTTCGGGTTTGCTGTCAAGATATTGGTAGCCATTTTGGTTTTCGATAATTTCTTGTAAGATATAGGCCGAAGCTCCACCAGGAACGTCTTCGTCGATCACCAACAAACGGTTGGTTTTTTGTACACTTTTTACAATATCGTGTGAAAGATCGAAAGGCAGAAGCGATTGCACATCAATAATTTCGCAGTCAATGCCAATCTCTTGCAATTCTTTGGCCGCTAGTTCAATAAGTCTCAAGGTTGATCCATAGGAAACTACTGTAATATCTGATCCTGATTTAATGGTTTCAACCTGTCCAATTGGTGTTTTAAACGCTCCCAAATTGGTGGGCATTTTTTCCTTTAATCGGTACCCATTGAGGCATTCAACCACCAATGCGGGCTCGTCACAAGCCAATAAACTATTGTAAAAACCAGCGGCTTTGGTCATATTACGCGGAACCAAAACGTGCATTCCACGCACCGCATTAATAATCATGCCCATAGGAGAGCCCGAATGCCAAACTCCTTCTAAACGATGCCCTCTGGTACGCACAATAAGCGGCGCTTTCTGACGTCCATTGGTTCTGTATTGGAGCGTTGCCAAATCGTCGCTCATGATCTGAATGGCATACAGCAAATAATCCAAGTATTGAATTTCCGCAATCGGACGCAAGCCACGCATGGCCATTCCAATTCCTTGTCCTAGAATAGTTGCTTCGCGGATGCCCACATCAGATACACGCAATTCGCCGTATTTTTCTTGCATGCCTTCCAAACCTTGGTTCACATCGCCAATTGTGCCGGCATCTTCTCCAAATATCAATACTTCTGGATGTTGGGCAAATAATGCGTCAAAGTTGTCGCGCAACACCATTCGTGCATCAACATCTTCAGCCGATTCGTCATAGTTAGGAGCAACTTCGTGAACCGAAGCAATAGATTGGCTTGAATTTGAAAACAAATACGAAGAAAATTTGGGTTGTATTTGGGCTTGGTAATTGCTAATCCATTGCGACAATTCAGGCTGAATTGTTTCGCCTTTCACCAATCGAAGGGCTTTGCGCGCACAAACCAAAATATCTTTGCGGATGGGCTCTTTTATGGCTTTTAATTCAGCTGCCAGTTTCTGTACAAAAACGGCGTTACTTCCATTTGTTTTTTCCAAAAGACTAACCAAGGCGTCACGTTCGTTTTTTACAGGACCAATAAACGCTTCCCATGCGGCTTTTTTGCCTTGCAACACTTCATTTTTTGATGCTTCTTCTAGCGCCTCTAATTCGGTATCGGTTGCGATGTTAAATGAAATCATCCATTCCCGCATCTGTTTCACGCAATCAAATTCTTGTTCCCATGCCAAACGCTCTTCATTTTTGTAGCGCTCGTGCGAGCCAGAGGTAGAATGGCCTTGCGGCTGGGTGAGTTGGGTAACATGTATCAAAACAGGAACGTGTTGGGTTCTGGCAATGCTTGCTGCTTTTTGATAGGTAGCAACTAATTCAGCGTAATCCCAACCATTTACTTTGAAAATTTCGTAGCCATTTCCTTCGCCTTCACGCTGGAATCCACCCAAGATTTCAGAGATATTTTCTTTGGTGGTTTGGTGTTTGGCGTGAACTGAGATGCCGTATTCGTCGTCCCAAACACTGATGATCATAGGTACCTGTAAAACTCCAGCTGCATTGATCGTTTCAAAAAACAATCCTTCAGAGGTAGACGCATTTCCGATGGTTCCCCAAGCAATTTCATTGCCATCAATAGAAAATGAAGAACAATCAATTCCAGTCACATTTCGGTAAATCTTCGATGCTTGAGCCAATCCCAGTAAACGTGGCATCTGTCCTGCTGTAGGTGAGATATCGGCACTGGAATTTTTTTGTTGGGTTAGGTTTTTCCAAGTCCCGTCTTCGTGTAAACTATGTGTGGCAAAGTGTCCACCCATTTGACGTCCGGCAGACATTGGATCAAAGTTAATATCGGTATGCCCGTATAATCCAGCAAAAAATTGTTCAATGTTTAGCGCGCCAATGGCCATCATAAAAGTTTGGTCGCGGTAGTAGCCCGAGCGAAAATCACCGTTTTGAAAGGCTTTGGCCATGGCCAATTGTGGCACTTCTTTTCCGTCGCCAAAGATCCCAAATTTTGCTTTTCCGGTGAGTACTTCGCGTCGCCCTAGTAAACTACATTCGCGGCTAATTGTTGCGATTTTGTAATCATTTAGTACTTCTTTTTTAAAATCTTCAAAAGAAAGGGCTGAATTTTGAGCATCTTGTGTCATATCTGTAAAGGCTAAACTTTCGGGAAACAAATTTAGTAAAAACTATTGTATATTTTTTGGGTTGGATTTTACCGGATTAAAACCACTTCCGGGTAAACAAGGAGAATAAAATTTTGGGCGTAAATGTGAATGTAAATCGAATGCTCTGTGCATATTGTGGCTGGCTAATGTCCCAGCCATTGCTCGAATAAACAGGTAAAAACAACTCGAAATAATCAGGAACCAAACTGAGTGAAATTCCGCCATCATAGACCATATCCATTTTTGACTGGTTATTTTCAAGCGCACCAAAATCATGGTAGAATTCTATCCAATTCCAAATGGTTGCACTTAGGTTTATGGTACTCATCCAGCGTCTACTGCTAAAGGGTGCAATTTTGGATTTAAAGCCACCATCGGCCAAAAAATACTGTTGACTAAATAAACCACCCGTTTCAGATCGGCCAAAAAAGTCGTATTCAAACAAATAATCATTGGGATTGCTTAACCCAAAATCAAAATAATTGGTGGGGTTTTTATTATACAAAAAAGCGCCGGTAAACCATCTAAATTTTATTTGACGGTTGTGCGCATACATTTCTCTGTACTGGATTTCGGTTGATAATTTTCCAATTTCGTTTGACACATGTGCGCCAGAACTAAATTGCAGGGTATGATTAATCTCTGACTTTACATCCATGTATTTTAAACTCAAAATTTCATAATTCTGTATCGGATTAAACACATAATTTGACACTTCTTTATGCACTTTGTTGTAGCGTACGGTAAGCATTTTTCGGTGGTTGTCACGCAAATCGGGTTCTCTAAAATAAAAACTAACAAACGGATTTAGTTTTGAATAACTGGCATCGGGTGCATAATGAAAATAGGCTCCGCTCATTCCGTAAATGGTTTGAAACGGATTGCCATTTTGTTGAAATTCATTTACCATAACCGAGAAATGTCCAATCACGGTTTTTTTGAGGGTGGCGTACATGGGGTTTACATCAAACACGATGGGTTTTGCCAATACGGTTTTGTTGTGCAAACGCAAGCCAGGTGCAACTCCATCATATAAATTGAATTCAACCGTAGGCACAAAAAGCAATTGGTTGTATTTGGGATCCTCAATGTCCTTCATCAAAGTAAATTTAAACGGACGGTTGTTACCCAATAACGACTTGGTTCGCAACCAATTGTTGCGCGTATTGAACTCGGGCACTTCGTTTTTGTAGTTAATTACCCAGGTATCGGCAAACGATTTAGGAACAGTAAAAGTAGTGTCGCGTGCTGCAGATTGAAACCACTCGTAATACACCACCTTCTTGTTTTTTAGTCCGTAAACAGGAATAGGTACGGCCGTGCCCGACTTGTTTTGTAGTGTAACCTGAATGGAATCACCCTTTTTTTTGCTTTTAGAAAAGGTGTAATCAATGGAGTGGTTGCTTTGGATTAACTCGCTAAAAAACCAGTCAATGGATTTAGTACTTCGGCTTTTTAAGTTGTTTTCAAAATCCAACGCAGAGCGTTTGCTTGTTGTGCTTGTGCTATAAAACTCTTGAATTGATGGCGTTACGCTCAAGTAATTGGTGTAACTATCCAAGTAATTTAAGGCCAATCCGGCTTTGTATTTCATCGCAATTTTTTCGTTAAATCGCAAGTACCGGTCTTTTGGTTCGCCCAAACTCTGATCTAAATTAAGCCGAGCCATGATCAAAAAGTAGTAGGCGTATTGCTCATTAAAATCCATATTGATCAAGCGGTAGGAACGCAAAATGGCAAAACGATTCAAATTGCCCATCATTTTCACTTCAGGATGGTAGCGCGTCATGTAATTCATCATGGTGTATAGCTGAATCGCATCGACTACCCAATGGTCTTTTCTAAAATCAAGTTGCATGCTGCTGCGCAAAAAGTTGTTGGTGTAGGTTTTTAAAAATTGCAATTCAAACAACAAATCGGCCGAAAATGGGCTGATAAATGAGGGCAGTTGGTTTAAACCATAAAAGGGATTTCGCTCGTAATCGGCTTGGGTAACTGTAAGCGTTTTATGCGGATAATTTCCAATTCGTTCATTTAGATATCCCATGATTTGTGCAATTGCCGCTGCGTTTTGAGTGGCAAATTTGGGATTGCCTTTTAAATTGGTGTAAACTGTTATTCCGTGGTGCGTATGCGAACTGAATGTTGATGTTTTTTGAATGGACAAGCTCAGTTGTTTGCGGTTTGTCCCACTAAATTGTACTGATGTTGATGAAGTTTGCAGCTCATCCAAATTACAGACTACCGAATAGTTTTCAGGAGTTTTGACGGTTAAATTGTAGTTCATCGGCGCCAAAGCCGCATCGTCCAAATTGGCATTGGTATAAGCAATAAACTGATGGTTTTGGTAATCGGCTGGGCTCAAAAAACAATCCCAAGCAGCCAAATCGTTTTTGTTGTTCCACCCGTAATGCGTAAATTCTTCATACGGAAATTGAAGAACATATGCCAAATTTAATATTGTAGACGCTCCCGGAAGCAAGCGAGTAATGAGTTTTACTTCAAGCAATTCAATTCCTTCGGCTGTTCTGCTCCAGCTCAATGTTTGGCCCGATGCAGTTTGAATAGAGTTGATTTGGGTATAGCCCAACTCTTTTTTGGGAGCAAAGTGAAACCGACGAACAAATTCGTCTGAAAAGCGTTTGCCCAATTCTGAATTTTTATCCGAATAGGCGTGATTCCAATCGTACAAGACAATCTTCTTTAAGGTGTCCGTTGTTTGGTTTACAAAAGTTAATTCCTGTTCTACCAGCAATTGATGCGTTTCGGGCGTATAAGTAGCCGAAATTGCGCTGCTGTGTTGGGCAAAACTGGTTTGAATAGCAAATCCCAGGCAGGCCAAAAGCAGAAAATAAGTCACAACGCTGCGCATGAGATAGGGGCAAATTAGATGGATTAAAAATTGGGACTTAAATCGTATTTTTTATAGAATTGATCCAATATGTTAACGACTTCATCGGCTGAATCAACTACTTTAATGAGATTCATATCGCCTGGATTTACGCAAAGGTGTTTTTCAACTAAAACGGTTTGTATCCAGTCAATTAGACCCGCCCAAAATTCAGTGCCCACTAAAATAATAGGGAATTTGGCTACTTTCTTGGTTTGAATTAAGGTAATTGCTTCAAACAATTCGTCTAAGGTGCCAAATCCACCGGGCATAACCACAAATCCTTGGGAGTATTTTACAAACATCACTTTACGCACAAAAAAGTAATCAAAATTGAGGTTTTTATCGCGGTCGATATAGGGATTATAATGCTGTTCAAAAGGCAATTCGATGTTAAGCCCGACGGATGTTCCACCGGCCAAATGCGCGCCTTTGTTTCCTGATTCCATGATCCCAGGACCACCGCCTGTGATGATGCCGTAGCCCGCTTTGCTTATTTTGAAAGCGATATCCTCGGCAAGTGAGCAAATGGGATTGTCTTGTTTTAATCGGGCTGAACCAAAAATAGAGACACAGGGTCCAATGCGTCCCATGGTTTCAAATCCATTTACAAACTCCGACATGATTTTAAATATCGCCCAGCTGTCGTTGGTGCGAATTTCATTCCATGTTTTTTGTTTCAATCGATCGTGAATGATGCGATCCTCTTCGTTCTCAAAATCTTCTATTTTCATTGTGTTTCTCCTTTAATAAGGTTGCAAAATTGCAAACAGGCTAAGATAGCTCTTTTTTCAAAAAAGGAGCCGTATAGCTTTTTTTGTTTTTGGCCACCAGTTCGGGCGTGCCTTCGGCTACAATTTGTCCGCCACCTTTTCCGCCTTCGGGACCAATATCGATAATGTGATCGGCGAGTTTAATCACGTCAAGATTGTGTTCAATAATGATGATGCTGTTGCCTTTATCGACCAGTTTTTGAATTACTTCCATCAGCACACGAACATCTTCAAAATGCAAGCCAGTAGTGGGTTCATCTAAAATATACAGGGTATTTCCCGTATCTTTTTTAGATAATTCACCAGCCAATTTAATGCGCTGGGCTTCTCCACCCGAAAGGGTTGTGCTTTGTTGTCCCAAGCTAATGTACCCCAAGCCCACATCTTGTATGGTTTTGAGTTTGCGGTATATTTTGGGCAGGTGTTCAAAAAACGGAACGGCCTCGTCAACGGTCATGTTGAGTACGTCAGAGATGGATTTGCCTTTGTAGCGAATTTCCAGCGTTTCGCGATTGAATCGTTTGCCTTGGCAGGTTTCGCATTCCACATACACATCGGGCAAGAAATTCATTTCGATGGTGCGCACGCCCGAACCTTCGCAGGTTTCACAGCGTCCGCCGGCCACATTAAAACTAAATCGACCTGCTTTGTAACCCCGAATCATACTTTCAGAAGTCATGGTAAACAGGTTGCGAATCTCTGAAAACACCTCGGTATATGTTGCAGGGTTGGAACGCGGAGTACGGCCAATGGGGCTTTGGTCAATGTCAATTACCTTGTCAATGTGTTCCAATCCGGTAATCGATTTATAGGGCATGGGTATGCCTACGCCATTAAAAAAATGCGCATTCAAAATGGGGTAGAGGGTGCCGTTAATTAGACTTGATTTGCCACTGCCCGAAACACCAGTTACACACACCAAAACGCCCAACGGAATTTTTAGCGTTACATTTTTTAAATTATTTCCCTGTGCGCCCGAGAGTACAATTTCTTTGCCGTTGCCGGTTCTGCGTTGACTCGGAATCGGAATGCTGAGTTTACCATTCAGGTAATTGGCGGTGAGCGTATCTTCTTTTAATAGTTCTTTCGGTGTTCCTTTGCTGATAATTTCTCCGCCAAATTTTCCGGCTTTGGGGCCAATATCTATCACGTAATCGGCTTGTTCAATCATGTCTTTGTCGTGCTCAACAACTAAAACAGAGTTGCCAATGTCACGCAATTGGGCGAGCGAATGGATGAGTTTGGCATTGTCGCGTTGGTGTAATCCGATACTGGGTTCATCCAAAATATAGAGCACACCCACTAATTGCGAACCAATTTGCGTGGCCAAGCGGATGCGTTGGGCTTCGCCGCCCGATAAGGATTTGGACGAACGGTTGAGCGCCAAATAATCCAAGCCTACATTCACCAAAAAACGCAAACGGTCTTTGATTTCTTTTACTACTTCGCTAGCAATGGCTTGTTGTTTGGGGGTTAGTTGAGCTTGTAAATCCTCAAACCAATTGCTCAAATCAACAATATCCATACTCGACAATTCGGCAATATTTTTTTCGAGTAGTTTGAAATGCAGCGCTTCTTTTTTCAATCGACTGCCTTGGCAATCGGGGCAAGACACTTCGTCCATAAAGGCTGCTGCCCATCGTTTAATGCTCGACGAGCCACTTTCGTCGTGTTGATTTTTGATGAAATTGGAGATGCCTTCAAAATCAATTTTGTATTCTTTGGTTACGCCCAAGGTTTTGGATGCCACCGAGAACTTTTCTTTTCCGCCTTGCATAATGAGTTCCATGGCCTCAGCTGGTATCGCCGAAATGGGATCAGTAAGTTGAAACTGAAATTTCTCGCCAATTACTTCCAGCTGTTTAAAAATCCAGGTGTTTTTGTATTCGCCCAAGGGTGCAAAACCGCCTGCCTTGATGGATAATT
>JBJOOG010000154.1:0-6937 GCA_046051465.1 Bacteroidota bacterium
CACGCGTAATTGATAATATTCCGTTGATCAACGAGATTGGGAATCGCGTATATCCAATTGCTCGACTCACCCTGTTGACTGAAACAGCTGCCACTTTAAATTTTGAAGTAGATGCAACGCCCTATACCTTGGCACAATTGGCATTTATACCCGGTGTAACAGTTACCGGTCCTGTAGCTGTGGTAGGAAACCCAAACTTTGAAACCTATATTATTACTGGGCTTACCGGAAATATAGCCGCTTTTTCGAGTGCACAATTGTACTTGGCAGCCTATGGAACCGACGGAGCAGCTACTTTTGGCGGTTATTTTTCGGGTTTTACCTTCAAGCCAGAGGTGAGTTTTGATGTGTTGAATGTGGGACAATCCAATTGTATTCCCAACACCACGATTTCGGTGAATTCGATCAGCCCGTTTGACGTGTTTCAATGGTACTTCAACAACACGGCCATTCCGGGTGCAAATGCCAATGTATATTTGCCGCTTACACCAGGTTATTATTATGTAAAAGCCACTATTGCAACCTGCAGCTCAACCTTAGTTTCTGACAACATACCTGTAAGTACCTGTGCAACCAATGCCGATAACGACGCGGCCAACGATAATATAGATCTCGATTGGGATAATGATGGCATTCCCAATTGTACCGAATCGTTGGGAAACCAAGCGGTAGATTTGTCTGACACTACAAGCCTCAACGTGCAAACAAGCGGAACTTCTCTTCCTTCACCAACGCCCTATACTGGAACAGCCACGGGGAATTTTATTACTGAAGCACCCATCGGAAAAGGCAACAGCGTACAATTTACCAAAACATTTACTCAAGCCACTGCCTTTAAATTAAGTTACCCAACTACTGGAGATCCCTTGGCTTTGTTGGATGGAAATGTAGAAATTATCATCAATTCTGATATAGACAAAACAATCACGGTACTCAATCCCAACAATCAACTGTTGATTGACACCAATTACGATGGAATTTATGAGAATAATGTCACGCAATTTTCGTCATTTGAAATTCGCTTCCGATTAAATAGTGCAGCGCCATTGGCCTTTGGCCTTGGTAATTTTAGCTTTCAATCGGCAAACAGTAGTAGTTTTAAATTCACACTACTCAATTTATCTGATGCGGCAATTGCCAAAGTGCAGTGGGAATTACAAGCTACTTGTGTACCCCGTGATTCTGACGGTGACAATGTGCCGGATTATTTTGATCTAGACAGCGACAATGACGGGATATTGGATTCAATTGAGTCTCAGGGCATAAACACCCTATCGCCTTTGGTTGATGCCAATGCCGATGGATTATTTGACGAATACAATGGTTTGGTTTTGGCCGATACAGACGGTGATGGTGTACTCGACTACTTGGATCTAGACAGCGATAACGATGGTATTTATGATTTGGTCGAATCGGGTTGCGGTGCACCCGATGTAGATTACAATGGCCAAATCGATCCGGGTACAGTTGTGGGATTAAACGGGCTAGCGAATGTGCTTGAAACGTCTAGTGATTCTGGAATATTGAATTACACAATAGCCAATTCTGATACCGATGCTTCGGCCAATTATATTGATTTGGAAAGCGATGACGACGGTTGTTTGGATGTACTTGAAGCCGGTTATGGTGACAGCAATGCCGATGGAATTGTGGGCGACACTTTGCCTACTCAAGTAAGCGCAGTGGGAACAGTGAGCAATGCAACCACCGGATACAGCCCGTTGCCAAATTTAAATTACATCCTATCAGCGCCCATAAGCATAAACACTCAACCACAATCGGTAGCAGTTTGCGCCCAAGAAAATACTTCGTTTACCATTAACACCACTCCGGTTGATAGTTATCAATGGCAACAAAATATAGCTGGTGCATGGATAAATCTCACCAACACGGCAACTGTTTCGGGCGTTACAACCAACCAATTGAATTTTAATGCGGTCACTAGCAGTTTAAACGGAAATGTGTATCGAGTACTTTTGCAAAAAAACGGCAACAGCTGTGTAGTGTATTCAGCTGAAGTGACTCTTACAGTATATGACTTGCCAGTTGTAGCGGGTACAGTTGTTATCAAACAATGTGATGACGACGCGCTAACGGATGGATTTACGTATGTAAATTTAAAATCGGTTGAAGCGCAACTCTCAGCACAAGCTGCGGTAGAGACCTTCTCGTATTATACATCACAAACAGCTGCGCAAGCAGGCAATACGGCAAATCCTGCTTATATCGCTTTGCCCGAACAATTTTTCACCAATTCGGCTACCATTTGGGTTCGGGTTGAAAATGCCAATGGATGTGTGGCGATTAATTCGCTGTCGATTATTGTTTCGGCTACACAAATCCCCGCTTCGTTCTCAAGGAGTTTTGCTAAGTGCGACGACTTATTGGACACTTTTGGAAACAACAACGCCAACAACGATGACCGCGATGGAATTGCTGGTTTTAATTTTAGTAGTGTTACCGCTGATGTTACGGCACTACTGCCAGCAACGGCCTCATTTACCATAAAATACTACAAAAATGGAATCGATGCAGCAGTAGAAACCGATGCCTTAGGTAATTCGCTCGAAATATCTCAAAATCCAGCCGATCCCAATTCTATATTCAATTACCGAAACATTGGGTATCCCAATCAACAAGCAATTTGGATACGCGTGAAAAGCACCCTCGATAATTCGTGCTATGCATTGGGGCCCTACATCCAACTTACGGTTGAAGCGTTGCCGGTGCTCGATGAAATTACACCTGGAAATGTGATACGGGAATGCGATGACAACCACGACGGACAGTTTTTGTTTGATACCTCCAGCATTGACTCTGCTTTATTAAATGGACAAACACAAGTAAGCTTGAGTTATTTTGAAGCAAATGGAACTCCACTTCCTAGTCCGTTGCCCAATCCGTTTTTAGTAAATACGACAACAACGGTAACTGTGCGAGCAACCAATGATGTTACTGCCGATCCCAATGGTGCCTGTTTTGAAGAATCTACGCTCACGTTTATTGTAGATGATTTGCCAGAGGCTTTTCCCATTAGTTTAGCCCTAACCCAACTGTGTGATGATGAACTATATCCCATCGACCAAAATGGAACAATTGGTTTTGATGCTGTAGCAATAGAATCAGCATTGCTAAATGGACAAACAGGTTTGATTATAAACTACACCAATGGAGCAGGACAGCTTTTGGGGTATCCACTACAAAATCCATTTAATAGTTCTTCGCAAACCTTGAGCGTATCACTTGTAAATACCATAAACAACAGCTGTGCCATTACGGCATCCATACCGCTTGTGGTGCTTCCGCTTCCGCAAATTGACTTAAATGAATTGGGCTTAGCCAATGTGTTGGTGTGTTCTGATGATCCAACCTTTACGCGAACTCTTGATGCAGGCCTATTGGCCGGTGTAAATCCAACCGATTACACTTACCAGTGGTTTAAGGACGGGACTGCAATAAGTGGCGCTACTCAACCTACCTTGGTGGTTAATGAAGAAGGACTCTATACTGTTGAAGTGAGTACAAGCTCGATGTGTTCCCGAACAAGAAGCATAGTGGTTACAGCCTCAGAAAAAGCAACCATAACCAGTATTGATGTTACCGATATTACAGAGACAAATTCAATAACTGTAAACACAACTGGTTTGGGCACCTATGTGTATGCTTTGGACTATATTGATTCTTACCAAGAAAGCAATTACTTCTATAATGTAGCGCCGGGCACCCACCAAGTATATGTTAAAGATACCAAAGGATGTGGAACAATAGGTCCTATTGAAGTAAATGTATTGGGTATTCCCAATTTCTTTACACCAAATGGGGATGGTGTAAATGACACCTGGAAAGTGCGCGGTGTTACAGCCCAATACAATGCCCAATCGGTGATTCGTATTTACGACCGAATGGGAAAACTGTTGAAAGAGATTGCTCCCATGGGAACCGGCTGGGACGGAACCTTTAATGGCGCTTCCTTGCCTGCTGATGATTATTGGTATACAATATCATTTGAAGACCAACGTCTGGTGAAAGGTCATTTTTCCCTAAAACGATAAATCATGAAATCCATTCGACTTTATTTGATTCTATTGCTATTTCCAATCCTAATGAAAGGGCAACAACCCGTTGTAAGCAGCGGAACCCTGAATTATATCTCTAATTTTGAATCCAAATTTGTAGCCGCACGCGATGTAGAAATTTGGCTGCCAAACGGCTATTCGGCCAACAAAAAATATGCGGTATTGTACATGCATGACGGGCAAATGCTTTTTGATGCCGTAACAACCTGGAACAAACAAGCCTGGGAAGTAGATGAAACCGCCAGTAAACTGCAAGCCGATCAACAAACCTGCGACTTTATTGTGGTAGGCATCAACAACACCAACAAAAGGCATCCGGAGTATTTTCCGCAGAAACCGTATGAATCGCTAACGGATACACAAAAGCAATTGGTAACCCAAGCACTCAAAGAGAAAGGCCGCATTACCGACGAATTTGTGCCGGTTTCTGATGCCTATTTGCAATTCCTAGTTACTGAACTCAAACCCTACATAGACAGTCATTATGCAGTTGATTCGAGTCCAGCAGCTACGTATATTGCGGGTTCGAGCATGGGCGGACTAATTTCACTATATGCGCTGTGTGAATACCCCAACATATTTGGCGGAGCCGCTTGCTTGTCTACCCATTGGCCCGGTATTTTTGCGGTTGAGGGCAATCCCGTACCCGATGCATTTTTGAGGTATATGCGCACCCATTTGCCCAACCCAAACACACATAAAATCTATTTTGATTACGGCGACCAAACCTTGGATGCCTTGTATCCGCCCTTGCAACAAAAAGTAGATGAAGTGATGAAAGAGAAAGGATTTGATGCCAAGCATTGGCGTACACAATTTTTCCCCGGTAAAGACCATTCAGAGCAATCCTGGAAAGAGCGCTTGGCTATTCCCTTGCAGTTTTTATTGCAGGCCAACTAGCCCAGATGGCAGCAGCATCCTTTTGAGAGGCACGAACAAAAGATACCGCGGACAGCTGGAAACAGCTCCCCATAAAAAAACCCATTCTGCAGTAGAATGGGTTTTTTATTTATGATCAACAAATAACTTAGATTTTGAATCGTTTGCGGTCGTTTTCATTCAAGTAAATTTTACGCAAACGCAAGCTTTTGGGCGTTACCTCAACGTACTCGTCTTTTTGGATGTACTCCAAAGCTTCTTCGAGCGAAAACTTAATTGCTGGAATGATACGGGCTTTGTCGTCGGCACCAGATGAACGCACATTGGACAATTTTTTGGTTTTGGTTACATTCACCGTCATATCGTCGCTACGGGTATTCTCGCCAATTACTTGTCCTTCGTATATGTCTTCGTTGGGATCAACAAAGAATTTACCGCGGTCTTGCAATTTATCAATAGAATACGGAATTGCTTTTCCGTTTTCCATCGAAATCAAGGAACCGTTGTTACGTCCGGGTATTTCGCCTTTGTACGGTTCGTATCCAATAAAACGATGCGCCATAATTGCCTCACCCGCTGTAGCCGTAAGCAATTGGTTACGCAATCCGATGATGCCTCGCGAAGGAATATTGAATTTTACGATCATACGTTCGCCTTTGCCTTCCATACTGAGCATTTCGCCTTTTCGAATGGTTACAAACTCGACTGCTCTACCCGACATGGTTTCGGGCAAATCGATAGTGAGTTCTTCAATGGGTTCGCATTTTACACCATCAATTTCTTTGATGATTACTTGGGGCTGGCCAATTTGTAGCTCATAGCCTTCTCGGCGCATGGTTTCGATGAGTACCGACAAGTGCAATACACCACGGCCAAACACCATAAATTTATCGGCTGAATCGGTATCACCTACTTTCAACGCCAAGTTTTTCTCTAACTCTTTGGCCAAACGGTCTTTGATGTGGCGCGAAGTCACAAATTTACCTTCTTTTCCAAAAAACGGCGAATCGTTGATGGTAAACAACATGCTCATGGTGGGCTCATCGATGGCAATGGTTTGCAAGGCTTCCGGGTTTTCAAAATCGGCAATGGTATCGCCAATTTCAAATCCTTCAACACCTACAATGGCGCAAATATCGCCAGCCACTACTTCGGTTACTTTTTTACGGCCCAATCCTTCAAAGGTGTGCAATTCTTTGATGCGTGATTTGATGATTTTTCCGTCGCGTTTCACCAACGAAATTGGCATGCCTTCTTTTAATTCACCACGCTCCAAACGACCAATAGCAATTCGGCCGGTAAAGGACGAAAAGTCAAGTGAGGTAATGAGCATTTGCGGAGTGCCTTGTGATACTTTAGGAGCCGGTACGTTTTGGATTACCATATCCAACAAGGGCTCTATATTTTGGGTTTGATTTTTCCAGTCGTCAGACATCCAATTGTTTTTGGCCGAACCGTATACAGTTGGGAAATCCAATTGCCATTCTTCGGCACCCAATTCAAACATCAAATCGAATACTTTTTCGTGTACCTCTTCTGGGGTGCAGTTTTCTTTGTCTACTTTGTTGATTACCACGCAAGGTTTTAATCCCAAATCGATGGCTTTTTGCAATACAAATCGCGTTTGTGGCATAGGGCCCTCGAAGGCATCCACCAACAAACAAACACCATCAGCCATATTGAGTACACGTTCTACTTCTCCACCAAAATCGGCGTGACCAGGCGTGTCAATGATGTTGATTTTGGTTCCTTTGTAAACCACAGATACGTTTTTGGAAGTGATGGTAATTCCTCGTTCACGCTCCAAGTCGTTGTTGTCAAGAATTAAATCACCGGTGTTTTCATTTTCGCGAAAAAGTTGGCAATGGTACATAATTTTGTCCACCAAAGTAGTTTTACCGTGGTCAACGTGGGCAATAATTGCAATGTTTCTGATCGATTCCATCTGTGATTTTTAATGGGTGCAAAGCTACACTTTATTT
>JBJOOG010000155.1:0-8056 GCA_046051465.1 Bacteroidota bacterium
CGAAACGTTTGGCCCACTTTTTCTTGATTCAAATCCCAAGAGATCTGCGACTGCAAATCCATTAATTCGGTTACGCGCGCTTGTTTTACCTCGTCGGGTACGTCGTCTTCGAGTAAATAGGCATGTGTATTTTCTTCGTGCGAATAGGCAAAACAGCCCATACGGTCAAATTTCATTTCTTGTACAAACTCTTTCAAGATTTCAAAATCGGCTTCTGTTTCGCCTGGATAACCCACGATGAGTGTGGTGCGAATGGCCATGCCTGGAACGGCAGCTCTAAAGTCTTTTAATAATTGGGTAGTTTTGGCTTGCGTAGTTCCGCGGCGCATCGATTTTAAAATTGAATCGGAAATGTGCTGCAACGGAATATCCAAGTAATTGCAAATTTTGGGTTCGCGTTTCATTACGTCCAATACATCCATCGGAAAGCCAGTAGGGAAGGCATAATGCAAACGAATCCATTCGATGCCTTCTACTTGCACCAAAGCTTCAAGCAGTTCAGCCAAGTTTCTTTTTTTGTAAATATCCAAACCATAATAGGTAAGGTCTTGGGCGATTAAGATGAGTTCTTTTACACCATCTCTAGCCAATCCTTGTGCTTCTTTGACCAATTTTTCGATGGGTTGGGATACGTGTTTGCCGCGCATCAACGGAATGGCACAAAAACTACACGGACGATCACAGCCCTCGGCAATTTTCAAGTAGGCGTAATTTTTAGGGGTCGTAGTGAGGCGTTCGCCCAGCAATTCGTGCTTGTAATCGGCACCCAAAGCTTTGAGCAATAAGGGCAATTCGGTGGTACCAAAAAACTGATCGATGTTGGGAATCTCTTTTTCTAAATCGGGACGGTATCGCTCAGAAAGACAGCCGGTTACAAAAACTTTATCAACCAAACCGCGTTCTTTTTTGTCGGCATATTCCAAAATCATATTCACCGATTCGGCTTTAGCATTGTCAATAAATCCGCAGGTATTAATCACAATGATGTTGCCTTCGCGGTCGGCAGGTGCCTCGTGCTCAACCTCTTTACCATTGGCGCGCAATTGGCCCATGAGTACTTCACTGTCATAAATGTTTTTGGAACAGCCTAAAGTGATGACGTTGATTTTATTTTGCTTGGTTGATTTTGTTCTCATTTTTGCTAATTGGTCTGCAAAAGTACATTAATTCTCAAAAGAATCTCCAATTGAAATTCGGTTGTTTTAACATTAAAAAAAGGCCCTGTTAGGCCTTTGATTTGTTTGTTCACTTATTTGTAGGTTACAATTCAAAAGTGAGTGTAGTGGTAATCGAGCTCAAGGTTGTTTTCACTGCGGCTCCATCGGTAAATCCATTGGTAAAAAAGGATCGTTGCGAATTACGCTTTGCTAGGTCATACGCCATATCGAGTCGGGTTGCACCAAAATTAAACCCAAATCCGCCCGAATAGGCTTGCAGTCCGCCAATCGTATACTTGTTTTGGTACGGACTTTGTTCGTTTCGGTATCCGGCGCGAATACTCCATTGTTTGATGCGGTATTCGGCTCCGATGCGCAGTTCGGCGGTATTGCGTAGGGAACGTTGAATTGTAGCATTTGCATTCGAAAATTCATTTTTTGGTTCCAAGCGGGAGTTGCTGTAATCTTTTAAGATATAATCCAAACTGATAAGCCCTTTTTTGCCAAAAACATAGGCCAAACTACCCGTAATTTCATGGGGTGTTCGCAATTGATAGGGGCTATAAAGCATAATTATATTTGATGTTGTTGAGGCATCGTTTGGGTTGTAATTGGGTGTAAAATTTTTGGAATACAGCCGTTGATTTACCTCGTCATTAAGCGTGAGCCATGTAGGCGATTTGTAACTCAAGCCCGCGCGAAATGAGGTATTGAATTTGCGAATGGCCCCAACCTGAAACGAAAATCCATTGCCGTAGGTGTGGATGTTATTTTCAAATTGAATTTTTTTGATAAGAGAGGGATCGGCATTGTTTTCTTCATAAAAAACCGCGCTTTTGGTATAATCTGTAAAATGCAAGTTTAGGTTTACGCCAAAATACCAATTGTCTTTGTATTGAAATCCACCGTTAAACATCATTTTCCCGTTGTAACCCGTTGAAAGCACATAATTCTCTTGGTAATAATTCTCGGCTGGACTAAAATTTGTTACATAGGTGTCGTTGTTTGGGTTTGACGTGTCATTGGTTATTACATTGGCAAAATAGCCCAAATAGGCTTGTTGGTCGGCGTAATTTAAATCTTCATAATAATTATTAAGCAGTGTACTCAAAAATATCCCTCCTTGGTTTGGATTTGGATTGGCATAGTAGAGAAAATAATTGGCAATTGAATTTTGATTGGTTCCAACTGCATAGGTGGCATTATCAAAATTCGCATCATTTTCATAGGCCACACAAAATGCTAATTTTTTCCAATTGTCCTTGCTGTTTGAGGCATGGTACACAAAAGCAGCGCCGGCTTGATTCAAATCAAACGAAATATCATTTTCAGTTGTAGATCTGCCCATGTAATTGGAAGTGTTTTTGGTGTTGCGGTTGTTTAAACTAGCAGAAAATTGGTTGTTCGAAAAAACAGCCGAGCCAGCAGGATTGCTATTCAAGGCCGACATGTCGCCTCCCAATGCACCAAAAGCACCCGCCATTGCCCTGAATCGTGCACTTCCGTTGGTTTCGTTCATGCTGTAACGCAAAGCTTGATTGATGCCTTGAGCCCAACTACTTGAAGTAGAACAGAGCAGTAGTAGAATTGCAATTTTTTTCATGCGATGGTAAATTTAAATGTGATTAGCGTCGGCCTCCGGCAGAAGATCGCCCTCCGTTTGAGCTTGAATTGTAGTATCCACCATTGTAATTTCCTGAATTGGAAGGAGCGGGTGAATAGTTTCGGGTTCCATTTGATTCGTTGCTTCGTGTGGGTGTAGGATCACTTTTGGGCGAACTGCTTCCCGAGTTGTAGAAACGTGGTGAAGTAGTATTAGAGCCTTGGTTGCTGGTTGAGCGCGGAACCGAATAATTTCGAGTGCCATTTATATTCATGTTGGGATTCGAATTAATGAATCGTGGGCTGTCATAATTTCGTGTACCCGTTTCAGTATTGCGCACAGAATTTCTGGGATTGCTCACGTTGTTTCTCGGATTCGGATTGCTTCGAAAGGAATTTCTAGGGCTGTTGTTTCCATAGGAACGTGGTGTAATTGCTCTATTTCCGCCGTAATAGCCTGTTGTGGCATAACGCCCCATGCCATTTCGTCGGCCTCCTTGATAATAGGCGTTGCCGTAATACCAATTTGGTCCGTAGGGATAGTAGGGGTAATAATAGTAAGGATAAAATCCACCAAAATAATTCAAATAGGGTTGAAATCCCCAACCCATATTGTAGGGACTGTACCAATAATCCCAACCCCAAAACAAGAACGGATCATTCCAATAGGCATTGTACCAATAGTTGTTCATGCCCCAATTGGTGTTGTAAAAATTATAATTTACAGCAGTTGCATTACTACCCCAGGCGCCTTGGCTTCCGGTATATTCTGAAGTATATTGTGTAGTGTGTTGAGGAGTTATACTATCTGATACCGAAGTGTAATGATCTACATCAGTAAATGTTTCAGTCGATTGTTGAGGGTCTTGCAAGCTACTGAAGTAGTTGGAATATTGATTGGCTTGATTAGTGGATTGAGTTGTTTGTTGTCTAGATTCATCACCTGATCCATAAATGCCATCACGATCAAAATAGGAGGTATTTTGATAACCGCTGCAGGAAACAATAAAAACAGCTAAAAATCCAACTAAAGCAAAGAAGATTACTGTGCGCGAGGAAAAAACATTCGTTTTCATATCTGGTATTTTTATTGTTGAACCCAACAAAATTAGTTAGTTTTGTCGAACATTTTAGTTAAAATAAGTTAAACAAATTTTGAGCCGATAAACTATGAGCAAGCACCTGACCACACGCGCTGAAGATTATTCAAAATGGTACAATGAATTGGTTGTAAAAGCTGATTTGGCCGAGAATTCAGGCGTTAGAGGATGTATGGTAATCAAACCCTATGGCTATGCTATTTGGGAAAAAATGCAAGCCGAATTAGACCGTATGTTTAAAGAAACAGGTCATAGCAATGCCTATTTTCCCTTGTTCGTGCCCAAAAGTATGTTTGAGGCCGAAGAAAAAAACGCCGAAGGTTTTGCCAAAGAATGTGCCATAGTTACGCACTATCGACTCAAAAATGATCCAGATAAACCCGGAAAATTAATGGTTGATCCCGGGGCTAAACTTGAAGAAGAACTCATTGTTAGGCCTACCAGTGAAGCAATTATTTGGAGTACCTATAAAAATTGGGTGCAATCCTACCGCGATTTGCCTTTGTTAATTAATCAATGGGCCAATGTGGTGCGCTGGGAAATGCGTACCCGTTTGTTTTTGCGTACCGCTGAATTTTTATGGCAGGAAGGACATACCGCCCACGCTACCAAAGCCGAAGCCATTGAAGAATCAGTAAAAATGATGAACGTTTATGCTGATTTTGCTCAAAATTTTATGGCCATTCCGGTGATTAAAGGAGTAAAAACTGAAACTGAGCGTTTTGCAGGCGCCGAAGAAACCTACTGCATCGAAGCCTTGATGCAAGACGGAAAAGCATTACAGGCCGGAACTTCTCACTTTTTAGGTCAAAATTTTGCACAAGCATTTGATGTAAAATTTGCCACCGCCGAAGGCAAACAAGAATACGTTTGGGGAACATCGTGGGGTGTTTCTACACGTTTAATGGGCGCATTGGTTATGACGCATTCTGACGATCAAGGATTGGTTTTGCCGCCAAACTTAGCGCCAATTCAAGTGGTGATTGTCCCCATATACAAATCAGAAGAGCAGTTGGCTGAAATTTCGGCAGTTGCTCAGGAATTGGTTTCTTCCCTCAAAAATATAGGAGTAGCTGTTAAATATGACGACCGAACCACCCAAAAACCGGGATTCAAGTTTAATGAATACGAGCTCAAAGGTGTGCCTGTGCGCATCGCCATAGGGCCAAAAGATCTTGAGAACGGTACCTTCGAAGTAGCCCGTCGAGATACCTTGAGCAAAGAAATTGTTTCGCAAACCGCAGTTGTGTCTTATGTAAAAGAACTTTTGGCGCAAATTCAACACGATTTATTTGCCAAAGCTTTGCATTACCGCGACACACACATCACTGAAGTGAATTCATTCGAAGAATTTACGGCTGTGTTAGACAGCAAAGGCGGATTTGTTTCGGCACATTGGGATGGCACCGCCGAAACCGAAGAAAAAATTAAAGAATTGACCAAGGCAACAATTCGTTGTGTAGCAATTGATCGTGTGCTAACTCCAGGAAAATGTGTGCTTACAGGTGCTGAATCTATTGGTAGAGTGCTGTTTGCAAAGGCCTACTAAAAAAAAAGAAAAAAAAATAGACCACAACTTGTGCGAATAAAAAATAGTTGTATTTTTGCATCCGCATTACAGAGTTAGGCCCGTTCGTCTATCGGTTAGGACGCCAGGTTTTCATCCTGGTAAGAGGGGTTCGATTCCCCTACGGGCTACAAGAATAAAATAATTTAAGAAAAATCAAAAAATGGCAAATCATAAGTCAGCGTTAAAAAGAATCAGAAGTAACGAAAAAAGAAGAGTTTTAAATCGTTACCAACACAAAACGACTCGTAATGCGATTAAAGCATTGCGTATGGCTACTGACAAATCAGAGGCTGCTGCAAAATTGTCAAGTGTAATTTCAATGATCGATAAATTGGCGAAGAAAAATATCATTCACGATAACAAAGCGTCAAATTTAAAATCTAAATTGACCAAACACGTATCAAAATTGTAATACAACAAATGTGTTTTACTTATATAAGCTCCATTTAAAGGAGCTTTTTTTATGCGTCTAATTTAGATTTCACCAGTTCTAACAATTCTTTAGAAATGGGTTTAGACATGAAATCCAATACCATTTCATATGATTTGGATTTTTCAATATCACGGGGGTCAATGGTTGACGACAAAACAACCACTTTGCTTTTCGCAAAATAGCTTCGGTATTTTTCTTCAGAAAAGGCATCCAAGAATTCCCATCCACCCATGATGGGCATGTTTAAATCCAAGAAAATTAAATCCGGAATTGGCCTGTTTTCATTCATCAAACGATCGAGATAGACTAGCGCTTCTTCTCCATTTTGAGCTGTTACAATTTCATTGGCATAAGCTGCTCGTGTCATTACCATTTTGCTCAGCATGATGGTAATTGGGTCATCGTCAATACATAATAATAAATCCATAGGGGAAGGGGTTTATTTTCTAAATAATAGTGTGAATGTGGTGCCTTTGTCAACTTTACTTTCAACGCTGATGGATCCGCCCATCGATTCAATTTGTGATTTTACCAAATACAAGCCAAGTCCTTTGCTGTCTGGGTAATTGTGAAAGCGTTGGTACAAGCCAAATATTTTGTCCTTGTTTCGTTCTAAATCAATTCCAATTCCATTATCCTTAAACAGAAGCGCTACGCCATCGGGGGTTTCTTTGCTGGTAATGCTTATTTTTAAAGCGCGATCTGTTGCGTGGTATTTTAAAGAATTGGTAAATAAATTCAACAAGATGCTTTCCAAATACGCTTTGTTTACATGTAAGGTGGGTGCGGCATCCAAGTCCATTTTTAATACGGGTTGTATGCTGCTAATTAAGAAACTCAACTGACTAAATACATTTTCAAAAACTTCTTGAATGGATACATCCTCTCTTAGCATGGAGGGACTGTCTTTGATTATAATTACTTTAACCAGATCATTTACCGTTTCGTTTAAAAGTTGAGTCGATTTTTTAAACCCATTTAGCAGTAATTCGAGTTCCGGATTGTTAATTGGGGTGTCTTCTAATAATGCGAGGAGCCCCGACAAATTTGAAAGTGGGGCACGTAAGTTGTGGGATGTGATGTATGAAAATTGCTTGAGATCTGTATTGTTTTGAGTGAGCTCGCGGATGAGTTGCTCTTTCTCTTTTTCTTGTTTTTTCTCGGCGGTAATGTCTCTTTGAATAGACACCCAATGGGAGTGTTCTCCTTCTTGATTTGTAATGGGTAACATAATAAAATTGACCCAATAGCCTTCGCCTGATTTGTTGGTGTTGAAGGATTCAAACTGAAATGTTTTTTTGTCCTTTAGAGCAGCTGATATTTGCGGAAGAACTTTTACAATGGAGTTTTTAGACATGAAAACCGAAGGTGTTTTTCCAATTACTTCATTGGGTTTGTAGCCAGTAATTTTAGTAAACGCTGGATTGACAAACACTATTTTTGGTACTGTGCGGTATGATTTTTCAGTTTCGGTAATCATCACAGCATCTTTGGTTTGGGTAACCACCGTTTCCAATAATTTCAAACGTTGTTCCTCTGTTTTTTGTTTACTGATGTCTTGTATTGCCCCAATCATTCGAATGGCTGTTCCGTCCTCATCTTTCACCAAGAAACCCCGGTCAAATACAAATTTATAGCTGCCGTCGGCGCAACGAAATCGATACTCATCTTGCCATTTTTCTGTTTTTTGTTCAATAAATGAATACAGACGCACCGACATTTTAATGCTGTCTTCCGGATGAATTCGATCAAACCACCAACTTGAGGTGTTTCCAACCTCTTCTTTTTTGTAACCAAAAACTTCTTCAATTCCCTTGTTCCAAATAAAATAATCCTCTTGAATTTTCCAATCCCAAATGGTATCGCTGGTCGCTTTGGCCACAATATCATAGCGTTCATTTGATTCTTTAATTTCGTCATCGGTGCGTTTAAGTGTTTCAATAAAAGCAGAACTACTGTCTTCGTTTTTGCCCAAAACATAATACAAAAATGCCGCCGAAACACCCACAAACAAAAGGTCTTTTGCTAAATAAATAAGGGATAAAGTAGAAGAAGCAAGCACATATGAAGTCAATAAAAAGTAACTACCAACAGCCAAGGGTATAAATAAAAATAGAAAATAAAGGGCTATTTTATTGGACTTCTTTTTCATTGTCTCAAATATAAAAAATAATACGAATTTCTTATGTCAATA
>JBJOOG010000156.1:0-6763 GCA_046051465.1 Bacteroidota bacterium
TAGGACACATTAAAGTCCAATGAGCATCTTCCTCTACACGTTTCATGAACAAATCCGACGTCCACATGGATAAGAATAAGTCACGCGCACGCATTTCTTCTTTTCCGGTGTTCTTTTTCAAATCCAAGAAATCAAAAATATCGGCATGCCAAGTTTCAATGTAAATAGCAAAACTTCCTTTTCGTTTTCCGCCACCTTGATCCACATAGCGCGCCGTATCATTAAATACACGCAACATCGGAACAATTCCGTTTGAGGTCCCGTTTGTGCCACGAATATAGGATCCAGTTGCACGAACATTATGAATTGACAAACCAATTCCTCCCGCAGATTGAGAAATTTTAGCCGTTTGTTTTAAGGTGTCGTAGATGCCGTCAATGCTGTCGTCTTGCATCGCCAAAAGGAAACAAGATGACATTTGCGGCTTGGGTGTTCCCGCATTAAACAAAGTGGGCGTGGCGTGCGTAAAGAATTTTTTGGACATTAAATCGTAGGTTTCAATCACCGATTTCATGTCATTCAAATGAATTCCTACAGAAACACGCATGAGCATGTGCTGCGGACGCTCCACAATTTTGCCGTTAATTTTTAACAAATACGAACGTTCGAGTGTTTTAAACCCAAAGTAATCGTAATTGAAATCGCGGTTATAAATGATGTGTGAATCCAAAAATTCGGCATTTTCTTGGATTACATTGTATACTTCTTCAGATAATAAAGGGGCTGCTTGGTTGGTTCTTGGATTGATGTAGTGGTACATGTCATGCATGGTTTCCGAGAACGATTTTTTGGTGTTTTTATGCAAATTTGAAATGGCTATACGGGCAGCCAATTGGGCATAATCGGGATGAGCAATGGTCATAGACGCAGCGGTTTCGGCAGCCAAATTGTCTAGTTCAGAAGTGGTTACTCCGTCATATAGCCCTTCAATTACGCGCATCGCTACTTTTACAGCATCGACTAAATCATTTAAACCATAACATAATTTTTTTACACGGTCGGTAATCTTGTCAAACATGACCGGCTCTTTGTGGCCGTCTCTTTTTACTACATACATAGTTTGGTGGTGTTAAGCAATAGAAAATCCCTTCGCTACTGCAGGTTATTTGTGTGAATTTTTTGAAGCTAATCCCGCTATTCGCTTTATCTTTTGTGTTAAAAAAAACACAAAAGTATGCCGCTGCTATCGGGGCTAGGCAATCGAGGAATGGGAGGCGTGTAAAAAAAGTGCGGCGTGTAAAGTAGAAATTGAAAATGGACTAAAAATCGGCGTCAAACGATATTTTTTGAGCATCGGCATCGGTGTTCATTACACCAGCTTTTTGGTACTCGGCTACGCGTTTTTCAAAGAAATTGGTTTTACCTTGCAACGAAATCATATCCATAAAATCAAATGGATTGCTCGAATTGTATACACGATCACAACCCAACTCTACCAATAAACGATCGGTTACAAACTCCAAGTATTGTGTCATTAAATTGGCATTCATCCCAATTAAACTTACCGGCAAGGATTCGGTAATAAACCTGCGCTCAATAGACAAAGCGTCGGTTAAGATTTCCGTAATGCGTGCTTTAGACACTTTATTTACCAAGTGGTTGTTGTGCAAATGCACCGCAAAATCACAGTGCATGCCTTCATCGCGCGAAATCAATTCGTTAGAGAAGGTCAAGCCCGGCATTAACCCGCGTTTTTTTAACCAAAAAATAGAACAAAACGAACCAGAGAAAAAGATCCCTTCTACCGCAGCAAAGGCAATTAAGCGCTCGGCAAACGAATCAGAGCTGATCCAACGCAAAGCCCATTCGGCTTTTTCTTTGATTGCCGGAAACACTTCAATGGCATGAAACAATTCATTTTTTTCGGCCTCGTCTTTTACGTAGGTATCAATCAATAAGGAATAGGTTTCACTGTGAATGTTTTCCATCATGATTTGAAAACCATAAAAGAATTTGGCTTCTGGATATTGCACCTCGCTCACGAAATTCTCGGCTAAATTCTCGTTAACAATTCCGTCTGAGGCAGCAAAAAAGGCCAAAATGTGTTTTACAAAATATTTTTCATCATCCGACAGTTTGTTGTTCCAGTCGTTGAGATCGGTGTGCAAATCGATTTCCTCTGCAGTCCAAATACAGGCTTCTTGCTTTTTATAATACTCCCAAATGTCTTGGTGTTTAATCGGGAAAATCACGAAGCGGTCTTTGTTCTCTTGTAAAATAGGTTCTACGGTTGCCATTTTTTGTGTTTTTAAACGAATTTTGGTATACAATTACACTATTGAAGTGCTCGCACAAAGATTAGGATTAGAAACGTAAAATGAAAGTCAAACTTATTCACAATCGCATTTAGTTTTTAACAAATCGCGTTTTCGTAGTGAATTGAAAAAAATAATTTCAAATCACTATTAATCAGTGTTTTATGTTTTTGTAAATTTCAGAAAGTCCCTAAAAACAAGGGCTAACAAGCCATGCATTTTAACAATAAATTGCCGTCAGATAAGCGATAAAATTCGGTGAAGGGCGCAAAAAATTAGTAGCGCTTTTTAGGGGTATTTTGGTATTCTTCGGCTACTTGTTCCAATTCGGTGTACCAGTCTATCCCAAATCGTCGAATGAGTGCTTCTTTTACAAATTTGTAGACCGGCACTTGCAGTTCTTTACCCAATTCGCAGGCGTCAGAACAGATATCCCATTTGTCGTAATTCACAGCAGCAAACTCAGTAAAATCTTTGACGCGTATGGGATACAAATGACACGAAACGGGTTTTTTCCAGCTCACTACACCTTGGTTATAAGCTTGCTCGATGCCACACAAGGCAGTAGGCCCGTCATAAATAACGTAGGCACAATCTCTATTTTCGATGAGTGGGGTTTCTAATTCGCCTTCGGTTCCAGTTGTCCAACTTCCCTGCGTTTCGATAGCGGCTATCCCTTCTGGACGCAAAAAAGGTTTGATTTGCGGATAAATCGATTCTAAAATAGCGGTTTCCTCTTTTGATAGCGGCGCACCAGCATCGCCGTCCACACAACAAGCGCCTTTGCATGCCGACAAATTGCACACAAAATCTTTGGCTAAGATGTCTTCTGAAACGATGGTTTTTCCGAGTTGAAACATGGGCCAAAGATACTTTTCCGAATTAAAATAGCAGCAGTTTGCTCACAAATGATTCAAATTTTTATGTATTTTTCTAAAAATCAATGACTTAAAATAATCTCAATTGCTGCAAGATCAAATAGCTAAGCCTTGTACATGTAGGTTTGAATTTGTACTTTCACATCAAATTTATACACATGAAAATTTTCACTTCCGTGCTTATCATTCTTGCGTTGGGACTATTAATTTTTAACATAACCCAACTTGATTTCAACCATTTTACAGAAGATAACAAAATTGCACTAATCGGGATTTTTGCCTCATTTTGTGCGATTCTCATCCTGTTAATTTTTAGGCTGTCCAAAAAAATAGAAGAAAAGACCAAAAACTAAGGGGTTATTTTTGGGTGCGTAAGGCCGCTTGAACCATGGGATCATAAGGTAAAATCAACTGAAAATAGGCTTCTTCTCCAAACAATTGTCTAACCATTTCAGCCAGTATACTCCGCTGAACCCAATCAGTGTTGTTACGCAAATCAACATCCAATCCATTGACCTGTATATTCAACTCAAATTGCCGAGTTAAACTAGCATTTGCTTTTACACGCTGAATAAACTGATTCAGCTTTAGATTCCGATATTCGTTGCGGTTTTTATCCAACTGTTCAAATGCAAAATGAGAGACTAAGCCCGTTTGTTCGATGATGTAAACCAACTGCTCGTCTCCTTTTTTGGCTGACAGTGGAACAAAAATATCGGGAACAATTCCTCCTCCACCATAGACAATCCGTCCCTTTGGCGTTTTAAATTTGAGCGAATCAGCAATTTTAATCGAGTCTTTGCTGTACAATTCGCCGTTGGCAAAGCGGTTTTCAAATTCATTTTCGTAGTCTGCTGTTCCTTTTTTATAGCTTTTCTGAATCGAGCGTCCGCTTGGCGTATAATACCGCGCCATGGTAAGTCGCACCGCCGATCCATCTTCAAAAGGCAGTTCGCGCTGCACCAATCCTTTTCCAAATGAACGACGCCCAATCACTAATCCGCGGTCGTTGTCTTGAATGGCGCCCGCCAAAATTTCACTGGCCGATGCCGAATTTTCATCTTGCAAAATCAGTACTTTTCCCGATTCAAAACTGCCTTTCTCAGTAGCCACTGTCTTTTCGACCGGGCCTTTTCTGTTTTTAAGAAGCACTATTTTTTGGCCATTTTTCAAAAAATCATCGGCAATCTGAGTAGCCATTTCCATGTAACCGCCGCCGTTGGCACGCACATCCAAAATCAGTGTCGTGGCGCCTTGTTTTTTTAGCTTTTGCAATCCCCTTGAGAATTCGGCATAGGTAGTTTCGGCAAAACGATTTATTTTGATATACCCTATTTTTGGCTCAACCAACACGGCCACATCTACACTTTTAATGGGTACACGTTCGCGGAGCAATTTGGTTTTAAAAATTCGATTTTCACTTTTGCGGTAGAGCGTGAGTTGTACAGCAGATCCTACCTCGCCTTTGAGGTGAGCAAACAAGCTGTCTGAAGGTAATTTTCGGCCAAACAATTTGGTTTTTCCAGCATACAAAATGCGATCCCCTGCCAGGATTCCGGCTTTTTGAGCAGGGCTTTTGGGCAATGGCGAAATTACCGCAACCGAATCCTTGTACATGTAAAAATTAACACCTATGCCTACAAAATTTCCCTTCATGTTCTCGGCCAATTCGGCTTGATCTGACGACGGAATGTAGGTGGAATGTGGATCGAGGTGGGCCAAAATAGCATTTACCGCATCATCAACCAGTGAATCGGTTTCAATTTGATCGACGTATTCGGTTTCAATAAGTTCGAGTAAGGTATTGAGTTTGTTTTTGGCCGCAGATTGACCAATGCCTGCTGGAGTATTGGTATACTGAAATTTTGAGCCCAATACAAAGCCAAGGGCCAGCATGAAAAACAAGGCTATGGGAAGAAGAATTTTTACTTTTTGCATGGGATTTCCAGCTAATCTAGTTCTGGAATATGATCAACTTGGATGCCGGCTTTTAGTAAAAAATCAACCCCTGAGGTGTCGCGATAAGCCAACTGATAAACCACCCGTTTGATTCCCGATTGGTGAATCAGTTTGCTGCATTCTTTGCAAGGCGAAAGGGTAATATATAAGGTAGCGCCATCACAGGTTTGAGTTGATCGTGCCACTTTGAGAATCGCATTGGCTTCGGCGTGCAATACATACCAATTGGTGAGGCCATTTTCGTCTTCGCAACAATTTTCAAAACCCGAAGGTGTGCCATTATAGCCATCCGAAATAATCATGCGATCGCGCACAATAATGGCCCCAACTTGTTTGCGTTGGCAATAAGACAATAAGCTCCACTCTTTGGCGATGCGCAAATAGGCCTTGTCGTATTTTGCTATTTTTTTATCAGTCATAAATTGGGAATGGATATTAATGCCAAATTGGATTTTGTATCAGCAGCGGCAAAACCACGCCCAACACAAAGGCCGACAAAGTTAAGGTAAAATCCCGTTGTGAAAAACGCAAAACCGATTGGAACACGGTAGAAAAAATCAAGACGAATACAACAACGAGCACTTGAGCCAATTCGATTCCTACAGAAAACTGGAGGAGATTAGCCAACTTTGTGGAGGGATTTCCTGACAAAAGTGAATTAAAATAGTACGAGAATCCCAAACCGTGAATGAGTCCAAAAAAAACGGTGAGGTAATGAATGAACTGAAATTTAGTATTGGTTTTGCTGAATTTACCCAGTGAAAGCAAGGTGAATAAGGCCGTTCCAAAAATAGTTAATGGAATTAAAAACTCGATGATAGTAGATTGCACAGTTACTAACTCATAGGCCCCTAAAAACAAAGAAATGCTGTGTCCCAAGGTGAATAAACTCACCGAAATAAGCAGGCGTTTCCAATCGGAGAAGGCGTAGGGTGCGGCAAGAGCCAACAGAAAAAGCAAGTGATCATAGCCGTTCCAATTGAGCACGTGTTTGACGCCAATTTCAACAAAAATCCAAAATTCACTCATGTGGGTTCGTTTTTAGTTGGGTAAACTTAGCAATTTTATTGAAATAACACCGGCAAAAAAAACAAACAAACACTTCCTCAAAAAGGGATAAAAGCTATCTTTGCAACACCACTTAAAACTCAGAACTTATGTCTATAGCCGATTTATTTGACAACGAATTTAAAACCAGAAACAAAGGACATTTTTCAGCTATTGTGCGTGTAGCCTTTGCCGACGGAATCATTAGCCCCGAAGAAAAATCCTTTTTAGATAAACTGGCCGAACGCCTCGAAATTTCGTCGGCGGAGTACGAAGAAATTCTAGAAAATCCAGCCAAATTTCCCATCAATCCACCCTATTTGTACAGCCAACGTTTGGAGCGTTTATATGACTTAGCGCGCATGGTGCACGTTGATCACCATTTGGGCGACAAACAAGAAGTTTTATTGGGCAGATTGGGCATTGCTTTGGGATTCACGCCATCAAACGTAGAACACATTGTACGCAAAGCCTTGAGCTTGCTTGACAACAAAGTTGACCAAGACACTTTTGTGTACGAGATGGAGCACATGAATAAGTAATTATAAATTAAAAATGTATAATTAATAATTTAGAATTATACTAAGAACAGCTGGAGGCTTATTGCTTTCAGCTGTTTTTTTT
>JBJOOG010000157.1:0-12844 GCA_046051465.1 Bacteroidota bacterium
CGCCAATTGCGAAGGATGCGCATCAACTTGGGCTTGGTTTTGAAAAATCCCATCGGTTTGCAAACCATAAAAATATCCAATTGAATATCCTTTTTCCATACGTGCAATGGGCTGTTGCCCAACACCAAATGATCCACTTTGCAACACCCCTGTACCGTTATTTACATTGGTTACCATATTGGCAATAGTGGTTACGTTGTAATTCACACTAAACGAAAAGTCGTTGCCAATTTTTTGGTTCCAACCCAACGACATCTCATGTCCCACGTTACGGGTAGATCCGGCATTTACAGTTGGTGGATATCCTCCAGGACCGCCTACCCCTGTAATACCAGAAACAGGTAATCCTGCAATTAAGAGGTCTTCACGTGTTTCAATAAAATAATCGTAGGTTACATCTAATTTGTTGCTCAAGAATTTCAAATCAACTCCCACGTCAAATTTACGGGCATTTTCCCATTTCAAGCCAGGATTAGCCAAAGCACCAATGGCAACACCAGTAGTAATGGTGTTATCAAACACATACACGCCTTCGCCATTTAAATACCCCACATAGCCATTGGATGGGATTTTGTCATTCCCTAATACACCATAACTGGCGCGAACTTTCATGAAATTGATGGCTTTGAAATTGTCCATAAAGCCTTCTTTTGAAGTGATCCATCCAGCGGTTGCTGAAGGAAAATAGGCCACTGCATTATCAGGTCCAAATTTTGTAGAAGAGTCACGACGCAACATCCCAGAAAACAAGTATTTTCCGCTGTAATCATATTGCATACGTAAAAAGTAAGAATTCAATCGGTCGTCATAGGTATAAGAACCTACATCGCGGGTGGTTGTTGCACCTGTTGCCAAACTGATGTCGGCGAAATCCCAAGAATTATTAGGTATATCGTATCCAGTAGCAAACAAACCATTCCCCCATACTTTTGAGTTTGAAGTTCCAAAAACAGCCGTTACATTGTGGTTGTCAAGGAACACTTTTTTGTACGTTAAGTACATATCAAATACATAACTGTTGTCGTTGATGGCATTTTGGTTTACCGAGCTTCGGGTTACATCAAATACTTTACCGCCATAGTTTACAATTTTATTGAACGTTTTACCTTCAGAATTAAAGGTATTGGCTCCAATTCGCGTAGTAAGGTTGAAGTCTTTTAAAAAGGCATAATCTAAAGTACTCACACCACTAATTCGTTTTCCGTTGTAGTCGTTGTAGGTATTGTCTATTTGAGCCAATGGATTAATTACCTCAATACCAAATCCAGGTGTGCTTGGCACCAATGTAAAGTTGCCGTTTTCATCTCTTGGACTCAAGGTTGCTGGTGTATTTACTGCATTAAACAAGACCGAACCCAATCCGTTTTCATTTAATGATTTACGGTTTACGAATACGTAATTTACAGTTGTTTGCAACTTCAATTTGTCATTCAAATCAGCATTGATCGACATCATTAAGGTATTTCGTTTAAAACCTGATTTATCAGATCCAACAATTCCACTTTGTGTCAAATCAGATCCACTTAATGCATAATTGATTTTTTCAGAACCACCAGACACACTGATGTCATGACTTTGCATTGGTGCAGCAGAGTCAAATACTTCATTTTGCCAATCTGTTCCTGAACCGATTCCATTTACATTGGGGTAAGGCAAAGGTCTTCCTCCGTTGGCATAACTCTCATTTAATAGCAACGCATATTCTGTAGCATTCAACAAGGATAATTTCTTGGTTGTGCTTTGCGAACCGGTGTAGGAATTGTAGCTAAATGCCGTTTTTGAGTTTCGCTTACCCATTTTGGTTTTTATAATCACAACTCCATTTGCACCACGAACACCATAAATGGCTGCTTGAGCATCTTTTAACACCGTAATCGATTCGATGTCGCTCGGGTTTAATATACTTGGATCGGAAATGTTTCCATCTACAATATATAAAGGTGAATTATCCAAGTTACTTTGAACACCACGAATACGAATGTCCAAACCAGCGCCTGGGGCACCCGACTGCGAAGTTACAGTAACACCCGCTAAAGTTCCAGTAAGGGCTTGTTCAATTTTTATTGGTTTCAGTTTGTCTATGGTTTTTGAATCTACCAAGCCCACGGCTCCAGTAATGTCTTTCTTCTTTTGTGAACCATAACCAATAACGACTACCTGCTCTAAGGACTGCACATCCGACTTGAGCGAAACAGTAAGCGATTCATTTGTTTTGGTAACTTTTACACTTGACTCTTTGTACCCTAAATACGAAAAAGTAAGTGTAGACCCTGCAGGAAGGTCTTTCAACATAAATTTTCCATTTAAATCGGTACTGGCCGATTTACCTGTAGAAGAAACTACATTAACACTTGGAATGCCAACACCAGAATCGGCATCTTTCACTGTTCCACCCACGTCAAAGTTTTGGGAGTAGCCCAAAGTCGAAATCAGCAGAACAACATACAATAAAAATTTTGAGTTCATGTTTTAATTAATTTGTGAGTTTTAAAAGTAGTATAGTTTTTGCGCTGATAATGATATCCAACCACAACAAAAAACATACAGCTGTTATTTTTATTCCTATACAAGAATTCGATGCTTTAAACTTCATCTATTGCTTGTTTTTCAATCGTTTTGTACTAAAATCAATCCAAATTAACACCTCGCTCGCGCCTGAATTTTTGAATAATGTTGTGGTAGTGTATAGTTTATCCCAATCTGCCTATATAGACAAGATATATTCTACCAAACCTTGTTCATGTGGCAACTCCATTTTTTTGCGCAAACGATATCGTTTTATCTCTATACTACGCACCGAAATGTTCAACAATGGAGCTATTTCTTTAGAGGATAAATTCAATCTCAGATAGGCACAAAGTCGCAAATCATTTGGTGTAAGCGAGGCATGCGCTTGTTTTACTTTCTTTAAAAAATCTTTATCGGCCGTATCGAATGCCTCTTTAAACACATTCCACGTGTCTTCTTCTGAAATGTTTTTGGTAATGGTTGATATCACCGATTTGATGCTGCGGTTGCCCTCATCAGAGGTTTTCTTTAAATCTTCTTTGATCACTGCTAAAAGCTCATTTTTCTTAATCAAACTCATGGTTGAAACAGCCAATTCTCTGCTCTTGTTGTCTACATCTTGTGAAAGCTGTTCGTTGCGCAACTTCATGAGCTGCTGTTCGTTTTCGAGCTCTTTGATTTCAAGCAGCAAATTGTTTTCTTCAATGAGTTTTTCTCGTTGCTTTTGGTAATACTTTTGATACGCTCTGTTGATAAAGTGAGCAATTACAATGGCCATGATCAAATAGATAAGTACAGCTAAATTAGTAGCATACCATGGTTTTGAGATCGTAAAGCTATATACAGCCGTATTATCAGGCGTTGAATTGGCAATTTTAGCACGCACCTTAAACACGTATTCGCCGGGTGTAAGATTTTTAAAACTTACGGTTGGTTTTGCACTCCATTCGCTCCATTGGTCTTGAATTCCTTCGAGGGCATATTGGTATTCGGCATTGATGTATTTGTTGTATTCTGGTACCGTATACGTGAAGGTAATATTGTTTTCTTTGGCTTTGAACTCGCCTTCGGTTGCAATTGAACAATTAATACTGTTCTCATTCAATTGATTGATGGAAACATTGGCTATTGAAATGCGGTAGTTTTTAAAACTTAGGTCGTTGATGTTTATAGTATAATAACCGTCGGTGGTTCCAATTAAATACACGCCATTATACAATTGAGTAATGTTTTCGTATCCCGACATTGAATTGGTGAGCGACGAAGGAATGGGAATGGCATTTTGCTTGAGGTTATAACTCAGCTTATTGAGCGTAAAATAATGAATGTAGTTTTTAGAAAATAGCCAAATTTTGTTGGATTGATCTATAATCATGTTACCAGAGGTAAACTCATCCTTTTCAAACACGGCACTCAATTGCTTGTCTTTGATAAATTGTTTGTTGCGCGGATTAAGCTTAAAAATACCGTCTTTGTAGGCGTAATAAATGGTATTATTAAACTGGGTTAAGCACGCATTTTTTCCTTTGGTTGGTGAAGCATAGGTATAAAAGGAAGTGGCTCTTTGCAATGAAGAATCGAGTTGCAAACGAAATACCCCTTTGTACTCATGGCTTATGTAGGCCTCAAGACTTGGCGTTAATTCAAAATATTTGGCCGAATAATCAAATCCCTTTATTTTATTTCGAAAAACCCACTTGTTATTGATTTTTTGTAAAACCGAAATACCATAATAATTGCCTTGCAACAAAAGTGAATTCGTGCCTTGAATGGGTTCAAATTTCCAGGTACCCGATTGAGAAAATAGGTGTTCTGCTGAAGCTCCACGAACAATGAATGTACCCGAATCATGGCCACAAAACAAGGTATTGTCATATACAAATAAGGACCATACTTGGCCTTTGGTTCCTGGAATAAATTGAAATTGTTCATTGGAATTGTAGTTTTTACAAAACAATCCTTGATTTGTTCCAATGTATAATTTACCCTGAACCAACTTGGAGGTATAAACGGTACCTAATATACCCGTGTCATCTGAAAAACTTTTTACCGGCGATTGCAGATTAATGCAGTTAATGCCATTATCGAGTCCAACCCATAAATTTCTATCGGCATCTTCAAACATGGAGAGTGCTGTATTGTTACTTAACCCTCTATTTTGTGTGATGTGGTATTTTACTTTTCCAGCGTTAGTCAAGATATAAATACCATTAGACACCGTGCCAATCGCATAATTTCCGTCTGCCAATTGCACACTGCTGTAAATGCTATTGGCTTGAAACTGAGCATCTGCCTCGGTTTGAAATTTGGTTAGTGTCTGACCAGCCAGTTTATAAAAACCGTTTACCTGGGTTAAAATCAACAATCCCGTATCTGTCGCAACCAAATTGCTGATTTTATTCGTCTGAAGGACAGGATGATTTGAAATTAACTTGGGGATTCCATTTTCAATTTCAAATAAACCCTCATTCAAAGACTGAAAGTAAACCGATGAACTGGTTTTGAAAGCTTTGGTGATGATTGATTTTCCGGCAACTATTTTAAACTTTTTGGTTTTGGTATCGTAAATATATATTCGGTTTAACGACTGAAACAATACCCATTGATCAACATTGATGATGTTCCAAAATTGCTCGTCATCAAGAATTTTGTTTTTAATTTTTTGGGATAGTGAGGTATACTGTAATCTTCCGTTGGCTTGGCGACTCCAATACCCAAACTCCATATAACATCCGGTGTATACTTTATTGTCAATTACTTTTACCGATCGAACAATCGTTTCGTTGGGTGATGGATACAATGTCCAATTTGACCCATTGAATTCTAATAAACCCTCATTATTTGCAAAAAAAAGATAATGATTGAGGTCTTGAGCAATCATCCAATTTTGATTACCCGCATTGTAGTTCGTTGGACTATACTTTACAATTGGTGGCAACTCTTGCGCAAGCATGGCGTGTGAAAACAACCAAAGGCAGGCGCACAAGATAAAAGGATTTACATGATTAACTTTCATGGGCAAAGTGTACTAATTGCTAGTGTAAATATAAAATTGTAGAAAAAAAAGCACGCTCTTACAAACGTGCTTTAAGTTCTACTTCTATAGTGTTGTATTATTTTTTAAGCAATCTTGACGTTGCTGTAACTCCTGATGAAGTTACTTTAACAACATAAATTCCTGCTTGTAAATCAGATACGTCAACCGATACTGCATTTGTGTTGGGCTGTACTTGCTTGATTTCTTGTCCCAAAACAGAATAAATCGAAACCGAATCAATCACATTTACAGCCGAAATTGTTACAATATCAGTTGCAGGATTTGGATACATTTTTACCTCGGCAACATTGAATGAAGTAGTTGACAATGCTACACTACTGAAATAAACATTATCAACAAAAACAATACCTGCCGCTGGTGGATTACCTGATAAAATCAATTGTGCAATGTGCGCACGATTTGTTAAACCTGTAAACGCTGACAAAGGAATGTCGTAGCTGTTCCATTGGCTTAATACAGGCGTGTATGACAATTCAAATTCTACGTCATCATTTGGCACACCTTGGTATACTCCGTTTGCTCCAAAATCAACCAATTTAACGCGGAAAGTAGTCATGTTTGGTGTCCAAGCATCAATGTGGAAATACTGCATTGGAGTGGCATTGATTTGGTTGTTCACTGTTTCAATACCTACGAAATCTAAAGCTGAATATTTTTTGGTATCGTTACCTTCAATTTGTAAGTCTGTTAAAGTAGCATTTGACCAAACCGTTCTCCAGGTATCAACTGGAACATTGGTGTAGGCATTACTAAACATAGAAATAACAGTATTTGCAGGACGTGTTGGGGTTGGCGCAGCCGTCATAGGCTGATTTGGATTCACAACAGCTACATTGTGGAAATACACATTGTCAATAAATACGATACCTGCAGCATCTGGCAATCCAGAGAAAATCAATTGTGCAATATGGCCTCTTGTAGTTAAACCAGCAAAATCAGCCAAAGGAATTTCAAAAGAGTTCCATCCATTAAGGGCAGGTGTAAACGTTAATTCATGCTCCACATCATCTCCTCCTGCAAAAACGCCGTTGGCACCAAAATCAACTAATTTAATGCGGAAAGCCGTCATGTTTGGCGTCCAAGCATCCACGTGAAAAGTAGTCATGGTTGAAGCATTAATTGGGGTTGTAGTAGCTTCTACTCCAACAAAGCTCAATGCAGAATATTTTTTGGTATCGTTACCTGCAATTTGCAAGTCGGTTAATGTAGCATTTGACCAATCTGTTCTCCATGTATCAACTGGAACATTGGTATATGCATTACTAAACATAGAAATTACGTTGGCTGCAGCACGAGTAGGTGTTGGAGCAGCAGTCATTGGCTCTGTAGGAACAACAGCATTACTTGAAACAACCACATTACCCAAAGCAGCTTCTTGAGCTGGATTAGCATTTAAACCTTTTACTGTAAAACCGTATTGAACAATTAATCCAGTAGGAATTGCAGCATCAGTAGTAATACTAAATGGTTGTCCGGCAACCAAAGGAGCAGAAACAAACACATCTGTACTGTAGCCCGTAGCTGGATTTAACCCTTTAATGAACGCAACTGCAGTGTAGGCAGAATTCAAGGTATTGCTTACAACATTTCCTGAAAACGTAAGCACTTGACCAGCCAATGCATTGTTTTCTACAAAGGTGTTGGCTTCAAATACTTTGTTACCTACTGCACCATTTGCCCAATATGGATCGGCTGCATTGTAGGTGTTGAAATTTGGATATAGTGTAACGGTATTTGCACCTGCATTCACAACAGACTTCAAGTCGGCTACTGCCCATTGGCTTCCAAATTGGAATGTAGATCCATCTGTTAAAAACACATTTGCATATCCTAACCATGCAGCGCCTCCGTTAATCGAAACCGAGTTTTGCGCGATTCCATTTTGTGTGCCCACTAAGGCAAAAAACAAAACGGCTACTAATTGTAAAGTTTTTTTCATTTTATTGATTTTTTGATTTGTTCAAATGTACAATACGATTGCAAACGTTGTAGAAGGATTAGACTATATAAAAACTATACAACAAAAATTTGCTAAAGCAGGGAGCAAATAAAAGCAAAACTTATTGAAAATCATACTACTATCTATATTTTAACAGCCGTTTAGTTGTTAAAATAGATTGCTTGAACCAAATACTTGTTGAGGTAGTGTTGTAGTACACTATTTCGTTTGCGTTTTTGTACAGCTATACAAGAAAATCGAATATTGGATTTGATTTTGTTTAGCGATTGGATCATTCTATAAAACAAAAAAGCACGTTCAACAAAACGTGCTTTATTTTAACCAGTTTGGTCTAGTTATTCTTTAATCAACTTGGATATGTGTTGTTTGCCATCTTTGGTTTGAACAGCCAATACATACATTCCCTTTGACAAGTGCGAAAGTGACAGTTGAGATTCTACTCCTTGTGCAGTTTGTTCAAGTATAATTTGCCCCAAGGTTGATAACAGCGTCACCTTTTCAAATGGCTGATTCATGCGCACGGTTACCTGATCACGAACAGGGTTGGGCAAAATGCTTACTGCTCCCGAATTGAAATCAGGGGTGCTGAATGTATTGTCCAATTGAATATCATCAAACAAATAATATTCTCCCGTACCTACAACTCCAAAATTGAAAAATACAACTACTCTTTTGTAGTTGTTGGCTGTATTTATTCCATTAAATGTAAAGGATAATTCTTCCCATGCATTGGCCACGGTTGTGGTAGCATCTACTTCGATATTAAAGGCCGGATTACTGAGGTTTTCTAATTTTAATTTCACAATAAGTCCCGCTTGCGGAGCAAACACCTTCATTTTAATGGTTTGTGTTGTTGTAAAATTAATTGCGCTTCCCAATTCAATAAAAGCACCTGACCATTCAGGACCATTGTTTTTAATCAAAATGGCAGCATTAGCTGAGGTGTTAATTCCAACGGGAAAGGGATTAGAAAGTACAGAAGTATCCGTGTTGCCAAAATTGCTGAAAATATAATCCAGTCCAGCAACCTCAAAATCCAATGGCAAAACAGGCTTAATAATTTCAGGGCCAAATGAAATTTCATCAAAGTAACACACGTTGTCCGAAGTTCTAGCTTGAAAATCAGGGAAAATAATAATTTGGTCGTTGTTTTGACCAATTCGGCTTGAAAAATCAAAAACCAGTTCTTCCCATTGGTTAATTAAGGTATTCGCAATTTTAATTTCACCCGTCGAAGCATTGGTAGCCGTAGCAAATTTGATTCCCACATCACTTATTACAGATTTGTATACTTTGATACGCACCGTACAGTTTTCAGCTGTAATTACATAGGGTCCAAATGCTGATGGCCCAGATGGTTGAGAGCCCGGATGTTGGTTTTCAACACCCGCAAATGGTGCGCCAGTTGCTAACGTTGTCATTTTGGCTACCGTTGCCGAGGTATTTATTCCAGATGCTGATGGGTTGCTCACAAATTCTAATGGAGCATTTGTTCCGTTTTCGAATACTTTCCAAACCCAACCAGCTCCTTGCTCACCTGGTTCAAAAGTTATGGGACCATTTTGCGCCCATCCAAAAGCCGATAAAAGAAGTAGACTTGATAGTAGTGTTTTTTTCATAGCTGATCATTTAGTTTATCAAATGTAACACAAGTGAGAAAGACAAAAATTTTTGTGTTGTATATAAAAACTATACAAGTATAAATTAGCCTCTTTTCTACGCTGCTCATTACCTGAAATGCGCGCTGCTTTTTCTATATTTGCGAACCCTAATAAAAGGGCCGTTTTCATATGAAAAAAGTCGAAGTTTCAGATCCAAATCCAAAAACGCATATCCTAATTAAAGGGGCGCAAGTACACAATTTAAAAAGCTTGGATGTAGCCATTCCACGCAATAAATTGGTTGTCATTACTGGGCTTTCTGGATCTGGAAAATCATCTTTGGCATTTGATACCTTGTATGCCGAAGGACAAAGGCGTTACGTTGAAAGTTTGTCGTCATATGCCCGTCAATTTTTGGGTCGTTTGGATAAACCCAAGGTTGAATACATTAAAGGCATTGCACCTGCTATCGCCATTGAGCAAAAAGTAAACACCACCAATCCGCGCTCTACCGTAGGTACATCTACCGAAATCTACGATTACCTTAAATTACTCTATGCCCGAATCGGAAAAACTTACTCTCCTATTTCGGGACAAGAAGTAAAAAAAGACACGGTGGCCGATGTGATTGCGGCAGTTAAACAATTTGAAATTGAAAGCCGTTGGTTGCTTTTGGCGCCCATTCATGTGGAGCAGGGCCGAAAAATAGAAGATAAACTCAAGGTATTATTGCAACAAGGATATGCGCGAATCTTGTACAAAGGCGAAACCATGCGTTTGGATGAATTGCCTGAAATTGCATTTAAATTGGCTGATTTATACCTTATTGTGGACCGTATCGTTGTGAAAGACGACGAAGGCTTCTACAACCGCTTGGCAGACGCCGTGCAAACCGCCTTTTTTGAAGGAAAAGGGGCCTGTGTTTTGCAAGCTGTTTCTGCCGAAAAAAGACATCAATTTAACAATGCATTTGAGTTGGATGGTCTTGAGTTTATAGAGCCCAACGTGCATTTGTTTAGCTTTAATAATCCCTATGGCGCCTGTCCGGTTTGTGAAGGATACGGCAGTATCATTGGCATAGACGAAGATTTAGTAATTCCCAATACAGCCTTGTCCATCTACGAAAACGCAATTTATCCCTGGCGGGGCGAAAGCATGGGCTGGTACCGCGACCAGTTGGTCAATTCGGCCTATAAATTTGATTTCCCAATTCACAAACCCTATTTTGAACTCACCGAAAAACAAAAAGAGCTCATTTGGAATGGAAACAGCCACTTTCAGGGTTTGCATGAATTCTTTAAAGAACTTGAAGAGAAAAATTACAAAATTCAAAATCGGGTGATGCTTTCACGCTACCGTGGCAAAACCAAATGCCATGCCTGCAAAGGCAAACGGCTGCGTCAAGAAGCTTTATATGTAAAAATTCAAGATAAAACATTGGTCGATTTGGTTGAGATGCCCATCGATCAAGTAGTTGATTTTTTTGACAAACTCCAACTTAGCCCCTATGACGCTCAAATAGCCAAGCGATTATTGGTTGAAATCACCAATCGTTTGCGATTTTTGCTTAATGTGGGACTTCCCTACCTTACACTCAACCGAAACTCGGCTACCTTGTCGGGCGGTGAATCCCAGCGCATCAATTTGGCTACCTCTTTGGGTAGCAGTTTGGTGGGTTCGATGTACATTTTGGATGAACCGAGCATTGGTTTGCACCCCAAAGATTCCGAACAACTCATCCAAGTGCTTTTGGTTTTGCGTGACCTGGGCAATACGGTAATTGTGGTGGAACACGACGAAGACATCATGAAAGCCGCCGATCACATTATTGACATTGGCCCTGAAGCGGGCTCATTTGGTGGTGAATTGGTGGCGCAAGGTAATTTTGCCGAAATCTTGCAAGCCAATTCCCTAACTGCACAGTATTTGAATGGTAAATTAGCCATCGAAGTGCCAAAAAAACGCCGGGCTTGGACTTCCTACATTGATATTCTTGGCGCACGCGAACACAACCTCAAAAACATCGATGTACGTTTCCCTCTGGAAGTACTCACCGTAATTACGGGCGTTTCAGGCAGCGGAAAAAGTACCTTAGTGAAAAAAATATTATTTCCGGCCTTGCAAAAAAAGATTGAAGGCATGGGCGAAAAAGCAGGTCAATTTACTGATCTTCAAGGGTTTTACCACAAAGTGCACCACATCGAATACGTGGATCAAAACCCCATAGGGCGTAGTTCCCGTTCGAATCCAGTCACGTACATCAAGGCCTATGACGACATTCGTGATTTGTTTGCTAAAGAAAAACGTTCCAAACTCAACGGCTTCCAAGCCAAGCATTTCTCCTTTAATGTCGATGGCGGACGTTGCGACAGCTGTAAAGGCGAAGGTGTAATTAACGTAGAAATGGTGTTCATGGCCGACGTGCATTTGCCTTGCGAGACCTGCCATGGCAAACGCTTTAAAAAAGAGGTACTCGACGTGCAGTTTGAAGGCAAAAATATCGACGATATACTCACGAGTACGGTTGACGAAGCCATCGCGTTCTTTATCGCACACAAACAAACCAAGATTGTACAAAAATTACAACCCTTGCAAGACGTAGGTTTGGGTTATGTGCAACTGGGGCAATCTTCTTCTACCCTTTCGGGTGGCGAAGCCCAACGCATTAAATTGGCCTCGTTTTTGGTAAAAGGAAGCACCAAAGAAAAAGCCTTGTTTGTATTTGATGAACCCACCACCGGTTTGCATTTTCACGACATTAACAAGCTTAAAAAATCGTTTGATGCCTTGATTGATAAAGGCCATTCCATACTGGTTATTGAGCACAACTTAGATTTAATTAAATGTGCCGATTACATTATTGATTTGGGCCCTGTGGGTGGTGAACAAGGTGGTTATTTGTTGGCTACTGGCACTCCAGAAGAGGTGGCAAAAAACCCGAAATCCGTTACGGGTAGCTATTTGAAGAGTAAATTATAACCGCAATTTTCTCAATACGTTCTCGGCTACACCATTAACATCTTCAGAAATCTTGAGTTTGTAATTGAGCAAACCATACACCAACGTAATCAAAATAGATTTGAGGACAATGCTTACGATGGGATGAAAGTTAAAATCCCAAAAATAGAAAGCCATAAACACACCAATAATGATGGCAAATGATTTCAAGGTATTGACTGTAAAGGGAAATAACTTCATTTTCTTCACCACAAATAGCAATTTGATTGTATTGTAAATAAACACCGAAATCAAGGTGGCCAAGGCAGCCCCGTCAATTCCATATAAGGGAATGAAAATCATGTTGAGGCCAATCATCATAAATACCAACAATAAGCCAAACGAAAGCACCCATTTGTAATACTTGGTATTTAAAATAATGGCGTTGTTGTTTCCTAAAATCACGTCGTAAAACTTAGACAGTCCAATTAAAAAAACCACCAAAATTCCCCCTGAATATTCGCCTGGTATCAATTGGTAGAGCATCTTGATATTCAAAAAGATACCCAACATCACCAAACCGCCAATTACTTGCAGTGTAATGGCGCTTTTTTTATAGAGTACATTGAGCTCTTTGAGTTTGTTTTCACTCATTAACTTAGCGGTAATGGGATAAATAATTTGCAACATGGCTCTACTGGGCACCGCAATCACTGTAGCAATAAAAATCGCAACCGAATACAAGGCATTGCTGCTGATGTTTTCGTAGGCCGGAATCAT
>JBJOOG010000158.1:0-4022 GCA_046051465.1 Bacteroidota bacterium
GTTCGCAGTTGAGTCCATGAAAATGCAGATCAATGGCCGAATTAAAATGCGCCAACCAAATCTGAAACAATTCGGGTGTCAAGGCCGATTTGTGATGCACGTCCAAGTGCAGTTTCGTGAGGTTATTGTAATACCCGCCCGTTCCCAAAAGCGCTTGCGACCAAAACGCAACCAAAATGGGCAAATGTTCTTCCAATTGAATTTTCACCACATCCGTAAACATATAACTAATGCTCGAATCGGCCAGTAAGTAGTCATAAAACGTTGCGACAATTTGATGGATATCTTCGGAAGTTTCTAGGTCTTTCATGGGTTGAAAATAAAAGCCCTCTAGATTACTAAAGGGCTTTGTGTATTAAATATAGGCTTCAATTGGCGCACAAGAGCAAACCAAGTTTCGGTCGCCATAGGCATCGTCAGCTCGGCGCACGGTTGGCCAAAATTTATTAAGTCTAATGTAGTCCAATGGGAAAGCAGCTGTTTCTCGACTGTATGGAAAATCCCAAGTATCGTCAGTAACCATGCTCAACGTATGCGGAGCATTTTTGAGCACATTGTTTGGGTTTTCAGCAGTTGCCACTTCAATTTCTTTTCGAATAGAAATCATCGCATCACAAAAACGATCCAATTCGGCCAAGTCTTCACTTTCAGTAGGCTCAATCATCAAGGTTCCGGCTACTGGGAAGGAAACTGTGGGCGCGTGAAAACCATAATCCATCAAGCGTTTGGCGATGTCGGTAACTTCGATGCCTTTTTGTTTAAACGGTCGGCACTCCAAAATCATTTCGTGTGCTGCGCGACCCATTTCGCCCGAATACAAGGTGTCGTAATGGCCTTTCAAGCGTTCTTTGATGTAATTGGCATTCAAAATAGCATATCGGGTGGCGTCGGTAAGTCCTTCGGCGCCCAGCATGCAGATGTAACCATACGAAATTAAACAAGCCAAAGCCGATCCCCAAGGCGCAGCTGATATGGCCGTAATTGCAGCTGTCCCTCCAGTTGGAATAACTGGATTTGTTGGCAAGAAAGGAACCAATTGAGGAGCCACACAGATTGGGCCCACACCTGGTCCGCCACCGCCATGTGGAATCGCAAAGGTTTTGTGTAAATTCAAGTGACACACGTCTGCTCCGATAGTGGCCGGATTGGTCAATCCTACTTGCGCATTCATGTTGGCGCCATCCATATAGACTTGGCCGCCGTTGTCGTGAATGATTTGGGTAATTTCGCGAATGGCGCTTTCAAAAACCCCATGTGTAGAGGGGTAAGTTATCATCAAACACGATAAATTGTCTTTGTGCAACAAGGCTTTTTCGCGCACATCTTCTACGTCAATGTTTCCGTTTTCTAAGGTTTTGGTTACCACTACGTGCATCCCGGCCATTGCTGCCGAAGCCGGATTGGTTCCGTGTGCTGAGGAGGGTATCAACGCAATATTTCTATGGTGATCCCCACGCGATTGGTGGTAAGCACGAATCACCATGAGTCCAGCATATTCGCCTTGTGCACCCGAATTGGGTTGCAAGGTTGTACCGGCAAAACCAGTAACGGTGTTGAGTTGTGTTTCTAATTTGCGCAACATTTTTTGATAGCCTTGTGCCTGATCAAGCGGAGCAAACGGGTGAATGTTGTTCCAGTTTGGGCTGCTCAATGGAATCATTTCGGCGGCAGCATTCAGTTTCATGGTACACGATCCCAAGGATATCATGGAGTGATTCAAGGCCAAATCTTTGCGCTCCAACATTTTAATGTAGCGCATCAAAGCCGATTCGGAATGGTATGAATTGAATACCTCATGTTGTAAAAAAGACGATTTACGTTTCAGTTGTGCTGGAAAAGCGGTACTGTTTTCTAATGCTTTGATTGCAACAGCTGAGGTAGAATGAGCTTCTGCAAAGACCGCGCAAATGGCATTTAAATCGGATAAGCTGGTCGTTTCATTAACAGAAATCGAAACGGTTGTCTCGTTGATGTAGTAGAAGTTGAGTTGGTGCGCTTCGGCAATCGCTTTTACTTTGGCTGCATTGGCAGTTACTACGATGGTATCAAAATAGTGCGCATTTTGTTGGGTAATTCCCATTTGTTGCAAGGCTTTGGCCAAACTTACTGCCGAGGCATGTACTTTTTGGGCAATGTATTGCAAGCCTTTTGGTCCATGGTATACGGCATACATTCCAGCCATTACAGAAAGTAACACCTGAGCTGTACAAATATTCGAAGTCGCTTTGTCGCGTTTGATGTGTTGTTCGCGGGTTTGCAAGGCCATGCGCAACGCACGATTGCCATCGGTATCAATGGTTACACCAATAATTCTACCGGGCATGCTGCGTTTGAATTCTTCTTTCGAGGCAAAATACGCTGCATGTGGTCCACCATATCCCAAGGGAATACCAAAGCGTTGCGTAGTTCCATACACTACGTCAGCGCCCATTTCACCCGGAGGAGTAAGGCAAACCAAGCTTAAAATATCGGCGCCAACGGCCACTTTAATTTCATTGGCGTGGGCTTTGGCAATAAAATCAGTGAAGTCAGTGATTTGTCCGTGTTTACCCGGATATTGTAAAATTGCGGCATAATAATCAGCCGAGAAATCAAAAGTCTCGTGATTGCCAATAACTAATTCTACCCCGATTGGTGTAGAACGTGTTTGCAAAACCGAGAGCGTTTGAGGCAAAATATCATCCGATACAAATAATTTGCAGACGTTGTTTTTCTTTTGATCGCGTGAGCGCACATCATACAACAAGGCCATGGCTTCGGCAGCTGCAGTCGCTTCATCCAAAAGAGAGGCATTGGCAATTTCCATGCCGGTTAATTCAATCACCATGGTTTGGAAGTTCAAAATGGCTTCCAAACGCCCTTGGGCAATCTCGGCTTGGTAAGGTGTATAGGCCGTATACCAACCTGGATTTTCTAGAATATTTCGTTGAATTACTGCAGGAACAATGGCTTGGTTGTAGCCCAAACCTATATAAGATTTGAATAGTTTATTTTCTAATCCCAACTGGTGAATGTGTTGACCAAACTCGAATTCGGTCATCGGTTCGTCCAAATCCAATGCTGATTTGAGGCGAATATCATCAGGAATAGTTTCTGTAATCAGTTGATCTAAAGAAGCTGCGCCTATGGTTTGCAACATCAAGGGTAGGTCGGACTCTCTTGGGCCAATGTGGCGTAAAGCAAATGCATCTGTTTTCATACTGCAGTAAAATTGGGATATTTTAAAAGGTTGCACAAAAATAGGTTTTATTCTCAAAGCCGGTCGCCGATTTGGGGCCGATTTTTAGGAATTTTTCAACCAAAATGGCATTTTATTAACAGGTTGATTACTTTTGGCGCATGCGCATTTTTCGGTCTCTTTTTGATTTTTACCTCCAATCGTCCCTGCATGTAGGTTTGGCCGTTTTGGCCTTGTTGCATTGCAGCGTGTTGCAGCTCCAAATCAATGTTGGGTTACCGGTTTCACTGGCTGTTTTTTGCGGTACGGTCTTGGGCTATAATTTTCTAAAATATGCAGAGCTAGTTTACTTGGGTAAAGCGAAATCGACCTGGCATTGGACTATAGGAATCTGCACAGCCTTGGCTGCACTGTGTTTTGTGTTTGCCCTATTTCAGCTGTCTACCTCACAACAATTGGTCTTTTTGAGTTCAGGTTTCTTAGTGTTAGGTTATCCACTGTTGCGCCGCTTCGGTTGGCTCAAGCTGTTTTTCGTGAGTGCCGCAGTAACCTATATTACGGTTTTTATTCCGTTAGTTTTAGAAAAGCAGCTTAACTACGAACTGGTTTACGTGTTTGTACAACGCTTTTTTTTGTTGAGCAGTTTGCTCATTCCCTTTGAGATTTGGGATAGTCAATTTGATGAAACCCATTTACACACCTTACCCCAACGTTTGGGTATTCAAAAAACAAAACAACTGGGCTACAGCTTTTTGTTGCCCGTTATTGCCTTAATGGGATGGCAGGATAATTATCAATTAGCCACAGTTCTGGTTGTTGCCTTGGCGGCGCTGTCGATTTATTT
>JBJOOG010000159.1:0-3502 GCA_046051465.1 Bacteroidota bacterium
AAGTATTTGAGTAATTAATTAATAATGAAAAATGAATAATTATTAATTAACAAATAACCGAAAACAGACAACCGAGAACAGTCAACTGACAACATTTTTAAGTATTTTTGCGGCACTAAATTAAATTTGACACTCCCATGAAAAACACTGCATTGCATCACATACACGAAAGTTTAGGCGCCAAAATGTTGCTTTTTGCAGGCTACAACATGCCGATTACCTATGAAGGCGTCAATGCCGAACACGAAACTGTACGAACTTCAGTGGGTGTTTTTGATGTATCGCACATGGGTGAATTTTTGTTAACGGGTGAACATGCCTTGGCCTTGATTCAAAAAGTAACCTCAAACGACGCCTCGACACTCACCATTGGTCGTGCACAATATTCATGTTTGCCCAACAATGACGGCGGAATTGTAGACGATTTGATCGTGTATAGAATGAAAGAAGACCAATATTTATTGGTGGTGAATGCGTCAAATATTGAAAAAGATTGGAACTGGATTAGCAGTCACAATGATTTGGGCGTAGACATGCGCAATTTGTCTGACGACTATTCGTTGTTGGCCATCCAAGGACCCAAAGCGGTTGAAGCCATGCAAGCCTTAACTTCTGTTGATTTGAGCAGTATTGCTTATTACCATTTTGTAGTGGGCGGTTTTGCTGGTTTTGAGCACGTAATCATTTCAGCCACAGGCTATACCGGGTCGGGAGGTTTTGAAATTTATTGCAAAAACAGCGAAGTAGAAACCATTTGGAATAAAGCCTTTGAGGCTGGAGCAGCATACGGTATTAAACCCATTGGTTTGGCCGCGCGCGACACCTTGCGTTTAGAAATGGGCTTTTGCTTATACGGAAACGACATCAATGACAGTACCTCGCCTATTGAAGCCGGTTTGGGCTGGATTACTAAATTCAATAAAAGCTTTACCAACGACCAAGCCTTGTTGGCCCAAAAAGAAAATGGCGTTACACGTAAACTGGTAGGTTTTGAAATGCTAGAACGAGCCGTGCCTCGACACGATTATGAAATTGTAGATGCCAATGGGACTGTAATCGGTATCGTAACATCAGGAACTATGGCGCCAAGTCTAGGAAAAGGAATTGGAATGGGATATGTGCAAACTTCGCATGCGGCTGTTGATAGCAATATCTTTATTCGCATCCGTAAAAATGATGTGCCAGCCAAAGTAGTAAAAATGCCGTTTTATAAGAAGTAGTTGGGAGTTTGAAGTGGGAAGATAGAAGTTGGGAGTTGGGAGTAAACTTCTGAAGAATTTAATAAAAAAAAAAATCCGCTGTTACTGGCGGATTTTTTTTTGAAGTTGTTGGTTGATTACAATTTAAAAACGGCACCCAAATCTAAGCTACCGTAACTATTTTTAAGTTGATTTTGACTGTCTTTACTCACTTTAGATAAGCCTGACATGCTTTGGTAATCCAATAAAATACTGAATTTACTAGAGAGTTGAAGTTTATATCCTATTCCTACTTGAATTCCATATTGAAATCCATTTAATTCTGATTTAAAATCAACTCCATTTGAATTTGCTGCGGTTAAAATGCCAAATGTAGGACCAAAATTCAAATTCCATTTGCGAGTACTTCCAAAGTGCCAGTTGGCATTAACGGGAATGGTTAAGTACTTTAATTCTTCTTTAAAAAAACCACCAAACTGAGAACCCATTGTTTGAAACAATAGTCCAGAACGCAAACTCCAACGATTGGAGTAAAAATAATCACCTTTTACACCAAGATTAACTGATGATAAGGGTTCATTTAACAAATTCGTTTGGCCATAATAATTTGAAGAAGCTGATCCTATTAACGGAATAAGTTCAGTAGTTCCTTTTTCTCGTAGTTGTGCATAGCTAACTAGACCTAACAACAAAGTGCTCATAACAATTATTTTTTTCATGATAGATTTGGATTTAAATTACTCATCAAAGGTATCCTATATTGCTTTATAAAAAAGCAGACAAACATTTTTTAAAATTTAATGTATTGACTAAGTTTGCAACCTAATTTTTGAACTAGATATAGAAATGGGAAGAGCGTTTGAATTCCGTAAAGGCAGAAAAATGAAACGTTGGTCAGCAATGGCCAAAGCGTTTACCCGTATTGGGAAAGACATAGTAATGGCAGTAAAAGAAGGCGGCCCTAATCCGGAAGCCAATTCGCGTTTGCGTGCGGTGATGCAAAATGCCAAAGCAGCCAACATGCCCAAAGAAAATGTTGAGCGCGCAATCAAAAAAGCCACCGATAAAGATACCGCCAACTACAAAGAAGTACTTTTTGAAGGTTATGCGCCTCACGGAATTGCCATATTAATTGAAACGGCTACCGACAATAATAACAGAACAGTTGCCAATATTCGCAGCTACTTTAATAAATGCAACGGCACCATGGGAACCCAAGGGTCAGTTGAGTTTATGTTTGATCATACCTGTAATTTTAGAATACCCAAAGGCGATTTAGATCCCGAAGAATTGGAATTGGAGTTCATTGATTTTGGGGCCGAAGAAGTTTTTGAAGACGAGGACGGCATACTAATCTATGCGCCTTTCGAGAGTTTTGGTGCGATACAAAAAGAATTAGAAAACCGTAAAATCGAAATTTTATCTTCTGGTTTTGAGCGTATACCGCAAGTAACCAAAGCCTTGAGTGCCGAGCAAATGGCCGAGGTTGAAAAATTACTCGAAAAAATTGAAGAGGATGACGATGTGCAAAACATCTACCACACCATGGAGGAAAATTAATCTGAATTGTATTCTACAAAAAAGTCCCAATTTAAAATTGGGACTTTTTTTATTTTATGTATTCGATATCTTGGCTTGAAGTGTTGGCGGTAAATCCTTGTTCTTGCATCCACAAATCGCTGTAAACTTTACTCATGTAGCGCGAACCGTGATCGGGAAAAATGGCCACTACTCTACTGTTTGCATCAAACTCGCCTGACTCAGCCAATTGTTTGATGGCTTGCATAACAGCTCCCGAAGTGTATCCCACAAGCAATCCTTCTTGGGTAGCAATCTCTCGCGCTGTATAGGCGCTTGCCTCATCGGTAACTTTGGTGAAGGAATCAATTACATCAAAATCGGTGGCAGATGGTATTAAATTTTTCCCTAGCCCTTCAATGCGATACGGATAGATCTCGTTGGTATCAATTTCTTTGGTTTCGTGGTATTTTTTCAAGACCGAACCATAGGCGTCAACCCCTAATATTTTTATGGTTGTACCGTTTTTTTGGGCTTGTTCTTTTAAGTATTTGGCTGTACCCGAAATGGTTCCGCCCGTGCCACTACAGGCAACCAAATGAGTAATGGTTCCATTGGTTTGTTCCCAAATTTCAGGTCCTGTAGAATGGTAATGCGCCGCACTATTCAATTCGTTAAAATACTGATTGATGTATACCGAACCCGGAGTTTCTTCGTGCAAGCGTTTGGCAACACTGTAATACGATCGTTCATCATCGGCTGCAACATCAGACGGACACACATAT
>JBJOOG010000160.1:0-26723 GCA_046051465.1 Bacteroidota bacterium
AAAGGCATTAAACCACGCTTGTGGATTGGTAACAACCCCATAGGCATTTTGAGCACCACCAACAGGAGCAGCTGCTAAAAATTGATAATTGGTAATGAAGCCTGTATTGCCTGATGAAAAATCACCATTGGTAATTAGGTTGTTTGTTGTAGAGGTGCTAGAATTAATTGTATACGTAGTAGGAACAGTAGGTTGAACGGTTTGTGAAACTGCATTTAAGTTGGTAATTCCCGTGTCATTTGGGTTTGATGACCAAGTATAAGCCGATGCACCATTGGCTGTTAGTGTAATGCTTTCACCTACACAAATGGATGTAGCTGAGGCGGTTATACTCACATTGGTTGGATCGGTAATGGTAATTCCATTTTGGGAAACTTGTGTACCTCCTGAATCCAAAACCGAAACTGAATAAGTTCCTGGAGTCAAATTGTTGAATACCCCAGTATTATTGGTAGCGCTACTTGTTCCAGATAAGGTATAGGTGACATAGGGTGGAACGCCATTAACTCCACTTACAATTATAGTTCCATCATTGGCGTTGGGACATGAAGGATTGACAAATGAAGAGGTAATTGATAAAGGAGGCAATATTGCCACCAATGAAATATCATCTATAGCAAAATCATTACCAACACCACCTCCAGCAGTTTGGGTATCGGTCATCCAAATTTGCGCATTGTTGGTTGTAGCTACCCATTGGTAGGTCACTTTGGTCCAAGCCGATGGATTACCAAGTGGACATTGTACTGGTCCAGATAACAAGGTAAGTGACCCTGTAGTTCCATTGGTATTTACGGCAATTATAGCCGAATTTGCGGCAGTATTGGTAGCCGAAATAGAACGAATCCAATAACTAAATTGGTAGGTTCTACCAGATATCACGCCAATACTAGCACCATTTACCAACTCCCAAAATTTGTCACCTGCATTTCCTGAACCATCAACTACCATCATTTTGCCAAATCCAGTTGTATGGTCACTTGAATTGCAAAAATTGGCATTGTTCATGGTAAAGGAATCGGTGGTCAATAAGTAATTCCTAGGATTGCTCACGCCGGGTGTAAATGGTAAAAAATAGTTGGTTTGAAAACCTACGCCCGCTCCCCCACTTTCAAAGTCGCCATTAATCAATAAATTTTGTGCGAAACTATATTGTATACCTGCAATGAAAAAAAGCAGAATTGTGTATGTAAACTTAGAAAGTTGTTTCATCTTGTTTTATTTTAATAAGCTATGCAAGCTAGTAATGTTTCTTCTAATCGGGATTTACCCATAAATTGATCTTCAAGGGCTTTAGTAAATGGAATTGGGCTATCTAAACTGGCTACACGTTTTACAGGACCGTCTAAATACTCAAAACATTTTTCCATAATTAGTGCCGATATATCACTGGCTATTCCACCAAACTCGGTATCTTCTTGAACAATAATTGCCTTATTTGTTTTTTTAACTGAGGCAAAAATACTTTCAGTATCCAAGGGTTGTAATGTGCGTAAATCAATCAAATCTGCACTAATTTCGGGGTGTTTTTCTAAAACTTCTATTGCCCAATGAACAGCAGCTCCAAAGGCAATAATACTAATCTGATTTCCTTCTTTAATCAATGAAGCCTTACCAAAAGGAAGGGTATAATAATCAGTTGGTACATCCTGATACACGCTGCGATACAATTGTTTATGTTCAAAAAACAAAACCGGATTGGGATCATTAATGGCTGTAGCCAATAAACCTTTGGCATCATAAGGAAATGCCGGGTAAACCACTTTTAAACCTGGTGTTTTAGTAAACCATGCTTCATTGGTTTGGGAATGAAATGGTCCAGCTTGTGTTCCACCACCGCAAGGCATACGCACAACCACATCGGCATGTTCTTGCCAACGGTAATGTACTTTTGCTAAATAATTGACAATGGGGTTAAAACCGGTAGACACAAAATCGGCAAATTGCATTTCAACAATAGCTTTGCAGCCGTTTATTGAAAGTCCCATTCCGGTCGAGACCACAGCACTTTCACAAATTGGCGTATTTTTTATGCGTTCCTTGCCATAGGCTTCTACAAATCCCTCTGATATTTTGAAGGCACCACCATATTCGGCTATGTCTTGCCCCATCATAACCAAGTTAGCATGGCGATCAAACGATTGTTTCAATCCTTGGGTTATGGCATCTACAAAACGAATGGATTGGGTTTCGTTTCCGGGCTCAATGGATTCAAATGAATAGGGTTTATATACATCGTTCAGCTCCTCATCATAAGAGGCGATAATTTCAGGTTCATTGGTAGCCATGGCCCAATGTTCATCAATTTCTTGTTTAAATTCCGCGCGAATTTCAGCATCTAATTCAGTGGTAAGTATCCCAAGGCTCAATAAATAATCTTTATAATTATCAACTGGATCTTTTGCTGCCCAAGCATCCATTAGTTCTTGGGGTACATATTTGGTTCCACTAGCTTCTTCATGCCCGCGCATTCTAAAGGTTTTGAATTCCAATAATACAGGTCGCGGATTATTGCGCATCGAGGCAACCAATTGGGTTAATTGAGTATATACGTCAAGAATGTTATTGCCATCAATGATATAACTTTCAATACCATACCCAACACCTTTATCGGCTAAATTCGCACAGCGGTATTGTTCGTTTGTTGGAGTTGATAAACCATAACCATTATTTTCTATGATAAATAAAACAGGTAAATCCCATACGGCGGCAATATTCAACGCTTCATGAAAATCACCTTCAGATGTAGCGCCTTCACCCGTAAAAACAGCCGTAACATGATCATTTTTTTTGAGTTTATCTGCTACCGCAATGCCATCAGCCACACCCAATTGCGGACCTAAATGGGAAATCATGCCTATTATTTTAAACTCTTGTGTGCCAAAGTGAAAACTACGATCACGTCCTTTTGTAAATCCATTCGCTTTTCCTTGCCATTGAGAAAACAAGCGATGAAGCGGAATATCACGGCTGGTAAATACTCCTAAATTGCGGTGCATGGGTAAAATGTATTCGTCAGGTTTAAGTACAGCTGTAACGCCTACTGCTATTGCTTCTTGACCTACTCCAGAAAACCATTTGGATACTTTTCCTTGGCGTATAAGAATAAGCATTTTTTCCTCAATCATTCGGGGTTTGAGTAATTTCTTGTACAAGGAAAGTAAAATATCGTCGGATAGGTCTTGGCGATTAAAATCCATAATTTGTATTACGTAGGGTTGTTAATTTTAATCCGTAAAAATAGTAAAAACATACAAATATATTCGATCCTATTGCAAGTAAATACAACACGTATTGGCTATGTTAAATTAATTTTTAGCTACTTTTGTTTTTTTCCATTTACAAGCAACTTGCTTGAATAAATTCTAATCGTATGCAACAAATTCCTAGTGTAGACCTACGTGATTTCCTGTCGGACGATCCGACACGTAAACAACATTTTGTAAATGAAATCGGTAAAGCCTATGAAGACATTGGCTTTGTGGCCTTAAAAGGTCATTTTTTAAACGATCAATTGGTCGCTGATTTATACCAAGAAGTCCGCCATTTTTTTGATCTTCCACTTGAAACAAAAGAAAAATACGAGATTCCAGGAATAGGTGGCCAACGTGGCTACGTTTCTTTTGGAAAAGAACACGCCAAAGGCCGCTCGGCTGGTGACTTAAAAGAGTTTTGGCATTTTGGTCAATACGTTGATGCCCAATCCAAATACGCCAATGAATATCCCGAAAACGTAACGGTTACTGAGTTGCCTTCTTTCAATTCAATTGGTAAAGAAGCCTATCAAATGCTTGAAAAAACAGGCGTTTATGTATTGCGTGCATTGGCTCTTTACATAGGAATTGATGAGTTCTATTTTGATCCATTTGTACGTGACGGAAATAGTATTTTACGTCCTATCCACTACCCTCCCATCACCGACGAACCCAAAGATGGTGCCGTACGTGCTGCAGCCCATGGAGATATAAATTTAATTACCTTACTTATGGGTGCACAAGGCAAAGGATTACAAGTTCAAAGTAACAATGGAGAATGGATTGATGCCATGGCCCAACCCGATGAATTGATGATTAATGTGGGCGATATGCTTTCAAGACATACCAACAACAAACTCAAATCGACCATTCACCAAGTAATAAATCCACCACGTGAATTGTGGGGAACTTCGCGCTATTCCATCCCGTTTTTTATGCATCCGGTAAATGATATGCCGCTCAATTGTTTGCCTGAATGCATTGATGAAAACCATCCAAAAGCGTTTGAGGATATTAGTTCTGGAGCGTATTTAGAAGAACGATTGATTGAGTTGGGATTGAAGAAATAAGCACCTATGGATTTACAAGACCAACTCAAAAAGTTATTTCCCGAGCATCAGATTTCTAACGAACCTGAAGTTGTGGAGCAAACGCCTCACGAATTATTTATCCAAAAAGAACCCTTGATTTGTCAATACGAAAAACGCAAAGGCAAACCCACAACGGTTATTTCGGGCTACGAAGGTGATGAAGACGACTTTAAAATATTAGCCAAAGAAATTAAAAACAAGTTTGCTGTTGGCGGAAGTTTTAAAGATGGTGAACTCATTATCCAAGGTGATTTTCGTGATAAAATCATGCAGTTTTTGCAAACCAAAGGATTTAAAACCAAACGGGTTGGCGGATGAAATTAATTTAAAATTAAAAATGAATAATTATTAATTTTTAAAATAAAGAAAATCCCTTCAAAATCTTAACACTATTACTAGTAAATTAAACTGCATTAATTTTTCATTTTTCATTTTTCATTATTAATTATTAATCGAACAAAATGATCGCATCCTCTGAACTGATTCTCAACCCCGACGGGAGTGTTTACCACTTAAATCTTCAACCAAAAGATATTGCACACGACATTATTTTTGTGGGTGATCAGGACCGAGTTGAAAAAATCACCAAACACTTTTCCAGTATTGAATTCACGAAACAAAAGCGGGAATTCAAAACCCAAACCGGAATTTACAAAGGAAAACGCATTACCGTAATATCAACGGGAATAGGTCCGGATAACATTGATATTGTGATGAATGAATTGGATGCCTTGGTGAACATTGATTTGCAAACACGCCAACCTAAATCAGTTTTAACTGCTTTAAATATCATTCGCATTGGAACCTCTGGATCACTTCAAGCGCATATTCCCTGTGACAGCATAGTGATGAGCCAATATGGATTGGGTTTAGACAATATGCTCCGCTCCTATTTGATTGATGAATTATCTGAAAAATCAATCGAAGACGCATTCATTAACCAAACCAATTGGGACCTAAAAAAAGGGAGACCTTATGTGGTGCGTGGAAGTAAATCACTGGAAAAACGTTTTGATAGTGCACGCATTCACAAAGGATTTACCGGAACAGCTGGCGGATTTTATGGGCCTCAAGGCCGTGTACTTCGCTTGGGAATACAAGATCCAGGTTTAAATGCCAAAATGGATCAATTTGAATTTGAAGGCATTAAAATGACCAATTTAGAAATGGAAACAGCTGCTATATATGGTTTAGGAAAATTAATGGGACACGAGTGTTTGTCACTCAACGCCATTATCGCCAATCGTGCATTGGGAACCTTTAGTGCAGATCCATACAAGACCGTAGATTCATTAATTGAATACGCATTAAATAAACTGGCTGAGTAAAATCCATCTTGAATTTGTAGGCATGCTTTTTGAACTAGAAACCCCGCGCTTAGTATTACGCCCGATTGTAAAATCGGATGCACAAGCCTTGTTTTCTATGGATGCCAATCCCAATGTTCATCGCTATTTGTGGCAAAAGCCAACACAAAACATGGACGAAACTTTAGCCATGATTGACTACATTCACAAGCAATATGCCGAAAATAAAATAGGTCGATTTGCCACCATCTTAAAAGAAACCAATACTTTTTTGGGCTGGACGGGCATCAAATACATCAATGATCATGTAGAAAACGGGAATACCAATTTTTATGATTATGGCTATCGTTTGGATGAACCCCATTGGGGAAAAGGCTATGCTACAGAGGCAACAATTGCTTGGTTGGACTATGGGTTTCGTATAATGCAAATTCCCGTCATGCATGCCTACACCCACCATGCCAATGGCGCTTCTAATCACATCTTGACAAAAGTTGGCATGGAACTCATCGAGAATTATACTGCTGCTGATGGTGTGCTATGGAACTGGTGGAAACTAGAAAATAACCGTAAGTATGACTAGGATAAACATAGCCGGTGTACCTGAACATTTCAATTACCCTTGGATTCAAGCCATAGAACTAGGATTATTTCAAGAAAATGGATTGGATGTTCATTGGACCAATGTACCCGAAGGAACCGGAAAATTAGTTCAACTACTCCGAGAAGGTGCTACCGATTTGGCCATTGTACTTACCGAAGGTATTTTGAAAGACATTAGTTTGGGAAATCCATCGGTACTCATTCAAAAATATGTCGAATCGCCCTTGTTGTGGGGCATTCATGTGGCAGACCATTCACCCTATTTTAGTCTAGCCGATTTACAACATAAAAAAGCCGCCATTTCCAGAATTGGATCAGGCTCACAACTCATGACCTATGTGAATGCGCAAAACCAAGGCTGGGATTCCCAGATTGAATTTGAAATTGTGCACACGATTGAGGGCGCTGTCGAAGCCTTGACCAAGCAACAAGCCGACTATTTTATGTGGGAACATTTCATGACCAAACCGCTGGTAGACCAAAAAATATTTCGACATGTAGCCGATTGCCCCACGCCCTGGCCTTGTTTTGTAATTGCCGCGCGAAAGGAATTTTTAGAAAACCATGCTACTGAGGTTACAAAATTGCTAAGTTTGATAAATAGGCAAACATTGGCTTTTAAGGAACAAGAGCTGCTGGCTGAACAAATTGCAGCGCGTTATCAATTGCAGCTAACCGACACCAAATTGTGGCTTGATCAAACTGTTTGGTCGCAACATAATTTTGAACAACAAGAATTTGATTCCATCCAAGAACAATTAATCGATTTAAAAATACTTACCAAGCGACTATCCTTTCAGGAGATTGTTGTTGCGCTTTAATCTATCATGCAGCTTAAAAATAAATTAGAAAATTCTAGACTAAATCAACAGTATCAGGTGCCACAGCCTTGGAATGCAATTATCATTTTGCTGTTGAATATTCTCATTACGATTCCCTTATTTATTATTGCACACAAAAATATAATGGAGGTCGATTGGCCGTTTGAGCTAGACCATATTCTTTTATTTGTGGGCATTTTAGCCATTAATCAGTACGTGCTACACAAGATGCGTACAATACTGATAATAAGCATTGGCTTATATTTAGTTGCCTTGTTAATTGGTAATCTCACAGATAATTACGGTTTTAAAAGCATTTACGATGACTATAAATATATGATCTATGCCTTGTCAGATAGTCCACATCCGCAAAATTTGCTCATCAATAAACTAACTCCTTTTCCCGAAAAATCAGCTATTCTATCGGCAATTGAATACGACAAAACTACCGTTCGTGATTTTGCGCTTCGTGCTATTGGCAAACATTTTAAGGATACACCAGGATATGCCAAACACCGAAAATTGATTCAATGTTTTGCTGTTTTTAAAGAAATCAATAGCCAATGGACGTATGTGAGTGATCCAAAAAACGAAGAATACATTGCTAGAGCAGCTGAATCCACCAAGTATTTAGCCGGAGATTGTGACGATCATTCCATTTTAATGGCGGCGAGTATTCAAGCAATCGGGGGCACTCCAAGGCTGATCTATACAGATGGGCACATTTATCCTGAACTCTGCATTGGTAGTTTGGCCGACTTAGAAACCATTAACTTCTTGATTAAAAAAGAATTATTCGTACACGAATCGCATCACAAATCCATTCATTACCACCGGGATGAATATGGACAAATATGGCTCAACTTAGATTACACTGCCATGTATCCGGGAGGACCTTTTTTGTTTGAAGAAATTTTGGGTACACTACTTTTGAATTAATACGCTTACTTTAGCATAAAATTATCAGCTATGAACAGAACCATTTTATTTTTACTAATTTGTGTATCAGCTGCTGCACAAGATACGATTCAAAAGCCTGCCTACGAGATTCGTACCAATGTACTTTCGGCAATAAGCCAAGGCGGGTACAATTTGAGTATAGAAAAGAAAACAAGTACTGCCTTTAGTTATGGGATTAGTTTTACCAAAACCTTGAGTCCTTCATTGGAATCAAAATATGAAAATGGCAATAAAAGTCATTTGCCTAATTGGGATTTAACCCCATTTGTGCGTTATAAATTTTCAGATAGTAATCGATCGTATTATTTTGCTGAAGCATTTACTGCAATAAACCAGGGCAAGTACAAAACTATTATTCGCAACACAGCTGCCGAATACGCCGTTTACCAAATAGAAAAAGGCAATTACATCGATTTAGCTTTGGGCGGAAGTATGGGCTACCACATTTTAATAAAAAACAATTGGACAGCAGAATTTTTGGTGGGATTTGGGTCAAATCTACTTCAACGTGCCAAAAGTCCAGATGTGGTTTCCCGAGTAGGTTTAAGTATAGGATATCAATTTAATAAGTAAAATCATGAAAATAATTCAACTACTACTGCTATTTGTTTTTGGTATAGGAGTAACCGCTTGTTCAAGTAAAGACAGTGATTTCTATAATGAAATAGACATTGCTGTTCCAGAAATTGTTACCATTGAAAACCAAAACAGCTATCAAATCAATGATACAGTTTGGATGCAAACCAATTTTTCTAGATACCTGCAAGAGCTAAACCAAGCTAAAATGCTTGATGTGTATGCCACAACTGGTGAGGCAACGGGATTTATTTTTCCTTTTTTTATCGAAAAAAAGCAAGCAAATGGAGATTGGACTTTTTATGCACTTGGCACTAATTTAATAGCGAATAAAGGAATTTCTCAAGAATATTCTGGTTACTATGTTGGAACCAGTGTATATAATAATGCCTCTGAAAAATACGAGTTTAGAAGTGGAATAAAACTAACTGAGGTTGGCGAATACCGACTAAATTTTGGTTATGAGTCAATTGCCAATCGTTCGGTTACACTCCGCTCAACTAGCGCTGCCCAACAACTGTTTATCAACATTCGTTCATCTGTATCGGCACTTAATTCGAGTGGATATTGTGCGTTTACGGTAAACTAACTACCACTCTATTGGTGGTATATTATGATCTTGAAGGTAGGCATTCGCTTTACTAAAATGCTTGTTTCCAAACCATTTTCCTTGGTTGGCACTTAACGGTGAAGGGTGTCCGCACTCCAGTACCAAGTGCTTGTTACGATCAATCTGTTTTCCTTTTTGCTGCGCAAAATTTCCCCACAGCAGGAATACCAGATTTTCTTTTTGAGCAGACAATAATTCAATTACAGCAGAGGTAAATTGTTGCCAACCCATTTTGGCATGGCTGTTGGGCTTGTCTTTTTCTACGGTTAAGGTGGCATTTAATAACAAAACACCTTGCTTGGCCCAGGGCGTTAAATTACCCGAACTCGGAAGCATTAGTCGGTCTAAATCAGTAGCCATTTCGCGATAAATATTAGTCAATGAAGGCGGGATACGCACACCATCGGGAACAGAGAAAGCCAATCCATGCGCCTCACCAGGGCCATGATACGGATCTTGCCCCAAGATGACCACTTTTACTTCATCAAATGCGCAGAAGTCAAAAGCAGAAAATAATAAATCTTTAGGCGGATAACAGCTGCTGTTTTGGTAGGCCAATTGTACAGCTTCTTGCAGATGCAAAAAATACTCTTTTTGAAACTCACCTACCAATATAGATTGCCATGAAGACGCTTGCATCTGGACCATACAGCTGTTTTGATTCCAAAGATAATTAATTAAGTAAACTCTTAAATATTAGCTACTTTTGCGGCTAAATTTCTTTCCTTTTCATGAATCGAATTACTGCAAAAACGCTACAAGATTTACAATTTCCCACTGTGTTGGAAACGGTTTCGGCCTATTGCAACACCGATTTAGGACAGCAAAAAGCCCTAGCTCTATTGCCTTTTTCAGATTCATCAGAATTGACTATTGCCTTACAGCAAACCTCTGAATACGTCTCGTCGTTTCAAAACAACAATGCCATACCCAATCACGGTTTTGAATCGATAGCGCATGAAATTCAGTTTTTGGGAATTGAAGACAGTATGTTGGAAGTAGGCAGTTTTCGGAAAATAGCTCAATTATCAGCCACAACCAATGTGCTCTTGCAGTTCTTTCAAAAATTTACAGACTATTACCCCAATTTACAGTTGCGTGCAGCCCAAGTCACGTTTACTAAAGAGATCATTCAACAAATTGATGTGGTTGTCGATAAATACGGTGAAATAAAAGACAATGCCTCACCCGATTTGCTCAATATCCGAAGAGACATGCAAGTGGTGCGCGGCAAAGTAAATCAAAGTTTTGGCGCAGCATTAAGCCAATACAATAGTTTGGGTTACTTGGATGAAATCAAGGAAAGTTTTGTTCAAAATAGACGCGTGCTGGCTGTGTTGGCCATGTACCGCCGAAAAGTAAAAGGTTCTATTTTGGGGAGTTCCAAAACGGGCAGCATCGCCTACATAGAACCTGAAACCACCTTAAACTATTCGCGTGAATTCAGTAATCTAGAATATGAGGAAAACGAAGAACTCAACCGAATACTAAAACAACTCACAAACTATATTCGCCCGTATTTACCGGTATTAATAGCCTATCAAGATTTTTTGAGCGATATAGATGTAATTGCGGCAAAGGCAAAATATGCCCGAAAAATCAACGGAATTCTGCCTACAATTACAACCGAAAGACGCGTATATTTTAGAGAGGCCTTCCACCCTATTTTGTTGGTAACCAATTTGGAGCAAAAGCAAATAACCTATCCACAAACGTTTGAATTGGCACAAGACAGTCGCATCATTGTGATTTCGGGACCTAATGCGGGCGGAAAAACCATATCGTTAAAAACGGTTGGATTGTTACAACTTATGTTGCAATCGGGGCTGTTGATTCCGGTTCATGAACGCAGTGAAACGTTTTTGTTTGATCGGATATTGACCGATATTGGAGATAATCAATCCATTGAAAATCATCTTAGTACCTACAGTTACCGATTAAAAAACATGAACTACTTTTTAAAAAAGTGCAACGCCAAAACACTTTTTTTAATCGATGAATTTGGAACCGGATCTGATCCCGAATTGGGCGGGGCCTTGGCCGAAGTGTTTTTAGAAGAATTTTACCACCGCGAAGCGTTTGGCATTATTACCACCCATTATGCCAATCTAAAAATTTTGGCAAACGAATTGCCATTTGCCCAAAATGCCAACATGCTTTTTGATGAGAAAACCTTGGAACCGCTATATAAACTGGTATTGGGACAAGCAGGTAGTTCGTTTACATTTGAAGTTGCGCAAAAAAATGGTATTCCATTTGGATTAATTAATCGTGCTAAAAAGAAAATTGAGGTAGGCAAAGTGCGCTTTGACAAAACCATTGCCACTTTACAAAAGGAGCGCTCCAAAATGGAAAAAACATCCCAAAATCTAAAGGAAGAAGAAACCAAGGTACGAGAAGAAAGCAAAAAAATGGAATCGATTAATGCCAAGATCAAGCAAAAGTTGGAAAGCTATCAAGAATTGTACGACAGCAACCAACGCTTGATTTATATGGGGCAAAAAATGGATGACATGGCAGGAAAATACTTCAATTCCAAAAATAAAAAAGAACTTATTGCTGATTTTTTAAAAATAATCGAAATAGAAAATTCCAAACGCAAAAAAGCAACACCCAAAGAAGTAAAGCTCAAGCAGGTTATTCAAAAAGAAATTGTAAAAGAAGTTACGGTTAAGGTGGAAGCTATTCGACAAGAGAAGAAAGAAAAGAAACTCAAGGCAATTGTCCCGGAAAAACCAAAACCAGTATTAAAAGTAGGCGATCGTGTGCGGATGTTTGACGGAAAAGCCATTGGTACAATCGATAAAATTGAGAAAACCAAAGCCATTGTGAATTATGGCGTATTTACCTCTACCGTAAACATTAGTCAGCTAGAATATGTTCAACCCTAATGGATCAGTTACCTCCCGATAAAATTATAGTGCTTTATGACGGCGAATGTGGATTGTGCAATCGCGTGGTTCTATTCCTTTTGCGAGAGGATCCCGCCGACCGTTTTCGTTTTGTATCTCAACAAGCCGAACTTGGACAATCAATTTTAGCACACATTGGGTATTCTACACAAACCCTTGATTCTATAGTTGTTTACCACCCCAATGTAGCCTACTACATTCAATCGGAAGCGGTGTTTTATGTATGTAAACACGCATCCAATAAGCTTAAGCTGGCTATGGTCTTTCAAGTTTTACCTGGCTTTATACTGAATTTCTTATACAGCTATGTAGCCAAAAACAGGTACAGCTGGTTTGCTAAACCGGATCATTGCGAGTTTCCTGATCAGGCCAATGCAGCCAAGTTTTTATCTTGATTAAACGTTTAATCTATCAAAAAAAAAGCCCCAAAAATAATTTTGAGGCTTTAATTTAATTGGAGGAATTTTAGTTTTTTATCAATTTTTCAACGAATGTTCCTTCACTTGTTTTTAGTGCTAAAAAGTAAATGCCTTTAGTTAAGTCGGCTACAGATACAGTTTGATTTAGCTTGTTTTCATCTGTTATTTTTTTAACAATTCTACCATTTACATCTGTAAATATTAGAGCTGATACTGATGAACTTCCATTATTCACAAAAGTAATACTGTCATTGGCTGGATTAGGGAACACCACAAAATTTGATTTTGAAAAAGGCTGATTTGAAAGTGTTTGTTGTATTAATTCAACATCATCTAATAATAGAATATTTTGATCAAAACATTCGTGATGTCTAAAACCTAATTTAATAGTTTGCCCATTATAAGAACTCACATCTACTGTATAAGTATTTGGTGACTGTGCATCAATATTCGTTAATGTATAGCTAAAAACGGGGGTCAATAAATTTAATTCCTCCAATGTTGTTGTTGTTGACGGGGCAACGTAAACAGAGATGTTCTCTGCAGGAAATGTTTGATCAACAGCTGCTAATTTAAAACGTAGTGTAGTAGTTAATGTATTTGCAGGTATTGTAATTTCTGGAGTCACAAGTAAATTATCAGGAGCTAATCCTCCAGCAATTGCATCCCAAGATTGTGAACCCATAAAATTCCCAGATAATCCAAATAATTCAGATGCTGCATTTCCGGTAAAAAAATCCCAATTTCTCCCATCCTCATCAATGTCATAGACAACTAAATCTGCATCTGAAGTAAAATCATTTGAATAAATGATAGTTTGCGCTTTAGTATTTGTTACATTTAAATAAACTAACAAACACAACAAAAATAATTTTTTTTTCATAATATATTGATTTTGAGTTTAATGCAACAAACTAAAAAAATATTTTTAATAAATCCAAAAAATAAATTGATGATATAAAAAAATATAACTTAATGATAACAACTTGTGAAATGGCCAAAAAAAAGCTCCTCAATGAGGAGCTTTTTAAACATATTTAAAGATTAAATTAGTTTTTTATCAATTTTTCAACGAATTTACCTTCGCTTGAATTGATTGTCAAGAAGTATACTCCATTAGTCAAGTCAGCGATTGAAATAACTTGGGTTCCAATGTTTTCGGGAGCGATTTGTTTTACCACTCTTCCGTTCATATCGGTAATTGTTATTGTAGTTATGTCAGAATTAACAGCCGATGACACGGTGATTACATCTTGAGATGGGTTGGGGTAAACAGAAAACAATGGTTGGTTGGCTACAACTGCTATTTCATCTATGCCCAATAAATTATCGGTTGCCGATGCTCTAAAAATAAAATTATCAAATAGACCTAAAGCAGCAGCAGTATTGGTTACAATTGGTGCTGTAGTTGTGGTACCACTTAGTGAAATTAAACTCACGCGGTCTGGATCAGAACCGGTTCCAGCTCCTGGAACTTGACCATTAATACCAGGCCCTTTCCAACGGATTTGACCTGTTGTTTTGTTGAAACTAACACCCAAACGTACCCAAACGTCTGCTTGTAGAGTTATGTTTTGTGATCCAGTACCTAGATAAAAAATATAGTTTCCAATGGGTGCAGTTGCACTTGTATAATACCCAACACCCGAAAGGACTAAGGTTTTGGTATTAAATGAAAATCCGGCAAGAATTTTGGTTCTGGTGGCATCAAATATGTAAAGTCCTTTGGTGTTTACACTTGTACCAGATGTATTCCCTGTGTACAAATCAAACTCAATTTCTATAATCTCGTTACCAGCATCTCTAAAACTCCAAATATCAGCAAATCCATCATACCAAAGTTGACGGCTTCCTTTGTCGCCATTGGTTCCAATAATTTGTAAAACATTTTGGTGAACGGCATCATTGGCAACAATCTGAAAATTAGCGTTCCCCGCGTTGTTAGAAGTTGTAGGTGCAGTACCATTGGTTGCAGCAGTAAAAATATTATTGGTAGAAATGGCACCTGTAATGTCGGTACCCACGTTTCCTATTTGAAACGTATTGAAATTTTCTGAAAGTAATTCCTGTGCAAACAGAGAAGTGCTGAGCAGGAGTACGAAAAGTAAGAGTAATTTTTTGTTCATAATTTGTGGTGTTTAAGCATTAAGTAATTCGTTTTCAGTGGCAAATAAAGTAAATATTCGTTTACAATGAATAAGAAAATGATAATTAACTGATTTTAGCCATTTTGGTCCTTATTTTCCCATTCTCCAACTACTGAAGTCGCTAGAGCATTACCCAACACATTGGTGGCACTGCGAAACATATCGCAAAAATGATCGATCGGTAAAATAAGGGCAATTCCTTCGATTGGGATTTGAAACATGCCACAGGTAGCCGCTACCACAACCAAACTTGCACGAGGCACGCCCGCAATTCCTTTGCTTGTAAGCATCAAAACCAACAACATGGTAAGTTGGGTAGGCAAATCCAAAGGAATGCCGTAGGCTTGCGCTATAAATATACTGGCAAAAGTCATATACATCATACTGCCATCCAAATTAAACGAATAGCCCAAGGGCAACATAAACGAAACTATGCGGTCTTTGATTCCAAAACGTTCGAGTTCTTCGGTCAATTTTGGAAATACTGCTTCGCTACTGGTGGTCCCAAAGGCAATGATTAATGGACCAACAATGCGTTTTAGTAAAACGGTCATTCGTGATTTTAAAAACAGATAACCCACCAACAACAAAATGGCCCAAAGCGAACCAATACCCACTAAAAATGATCCAAAAAATTTGGCATAGGTAAGCAGCAATTCACTAAAATCACGCACTGCAAATACACCAGCTATAGCACCAAATACACCAATTGGCGCAAATTTCATAACATAATTTACCATTTTTAAAATGATGTGTGCTGTTTTGTCTAAGGCATTTACAACAGGTTTTGCATTGTCGCCTATGGAAGCCGCGGCCAGTCCAAAAAAGATCGAAAAAATAACAATCTGAAGGATTTCATTGGTGGCCATGGCCTCAACGATACTTTTGGGAATAATGTGCTCAACAAAATTTTGGGCTGAAAACGAAGTGGTTTTCTCGGTCACCTCTGAAGCGGTATTGAGGTCAACGGATGACAAATTTAAGCCTATTCCCGGTTCAAGTACATTTACCCAAAAAAGACCAATGAGTAAGGAAATAAACGAAGCCGAAAAAAACCAAGCCATTGCTTTTCCGCCAATGCGTCCCACCGCTTTGATGTCGCCCAATTTGGCAATTCCCACTACTAAAGTGGTAAATACCAAGGGAGCAATTATCATTTGAACCAATCGAATAAATAACGTGGCCAACAACTTGATGTATCCGCTAAAGGTTTTTGCTGCTTCAGCCTCATAATTTTGGTGCACAAAAACACCTATAATTGCGCCAAGAATCATGGCTATTAAAATTTGGGTAGTGAGGTTGGATAAAAAACTGGATTTGGATTTTGATGTATTCATGGTATGTTGATTAATTTGTTAGCCCCGATTGAAACGGCATCCTTTAGGACCGGGGTTCGGGACTAAAGATACAGTGAAAAGCGGGAAGAGCTACACCCAATTGGCAATTGCGCGTTGGCGTAGAGTAAAATCGGCAATGACTAAGGCAGCCATGGCTTCGACAATTGGAACCGCTCGGGGAACAACACAGGCATCGTGTCTTCCTTTGCCTTCGATTGTAATTGCTTCGCCTTGTTTATTGACGGATTGTTGGTCTTGCATAAGGGTAGCTACCGGTTTAAACGCCACCCGGAAATAAATATCCATTCCGTTTGAAATTCCACCCTGCACTCCACCGGAATGGTTGGTTTGTGTACTACCGTTGGGTAAAAAAACATCGTTGTGATCGCTACCCAATTGGGAACTTCCGGCAAATCCACTTCCCAACTCAAACCCTTTTACAGCATTGATAGATAACATGGCTTTTCCTAGTTCGGCGTGTAGTTTATCAAAAACGGGTTCACCTAAGCCAGCAGGTACGCCTTTAATGACACAACTGATGATTCCACCTACTGTATCGCCAGCAGCTTGTACCGAACGGATATAGGTTTCCATATCTTGGGTAACAATTTGATCTGGACATCGAACAACTGATGATTCGGTTGTAGACAAATCTAATTCAGTATAAGATCTTGTGAGCGCGATATGACCTACACTAGATACATAAGCTTGTATGCTAATGGTAGGTAAAAGTTGTTTGGCAATGGCGCCAGCCACCACTCGTATAGCAGTTTCTCTTGCCGAACTTCTACCTCCGCCCCGGTAATCGCGAAGACCGTATTTTTTTTCGTAGGTAAAATCGGCATGACTGGGTCTAAAGCTGTTGGCCAAATGTGCATAATCGGCCGAATTGGTATTGGTATTTGGAATTAAAAATCCCAAAGGTGCTCCGGTTGTTTTGCCTTCAAAGACTCCAGAGAGAATGCGAAGAGTGTCGGATTCATCGCGTGGGCTAACCAAACTTGATTGTCCAGGACGACGTCGGGAAAGATCGTACTGTATGGCCTGAATATCTAGTTCTACACCAGCAGGAACACCATCGAGTATACCGCCAATGGCATCGCCATGTGATTCGCCAAAGGTGGTGAGTTTTAAAAGGGTACCAAATGTATTTCCTGCCATGCTGATTTCAATTTGAACAAAAATAGTATTTCAGTTTGATTATTTAGACTTGTTCTGAGTCAAAAATTAACAACTAAAAAAAATGCTTTGCGTATCTTCGCCTAAACATTATAAATACTAGAACACATGAAAAAATTTATCTATTCATCCCTTTTTGTATTGGGATTATCTACCGCTGCATTTGCACAATCGAGCCAAACCATTGGTCTTCGATTTGGAAGCAATAATGGATTAGGAACTGAAGTGTCGTATCAAAGACCATTGGGTGAAGCCAATCGGTTGGAAGCCAATTTGGGCTGGCGTTCGAGCGATAATTTGAATGCAATTAAAGTATCTGGTTTGTACCAATGGGTTTGGGATTTGGATGAAAACTTTAATTGGTATGCTGGAGTTGGTGGTGGATTATTGAATTGGAACCACGAAAAAGCTGGCGTTAGTCATAGTGGAACTTTTGTGTATGGTGCCGGTGACATTGGTATCGAGTACAATTTTGATTTTCCGTTAACCATCTCGGCTGATTTTAGACCCGAATTTGGTGCCAAAAACGACTACTACAAAAGCTACAACTCGGATATAGCAATTGCCTTTCGTTATAGATTTTAAGGTATAAGTTGACTTAAAAAAATCCATCAGCACAGTTGATGGATTTTTTTATTTATAAAGTATCGGTTTCTTGGAATTGATTTTGAGCACAGTAAATGGTGTATAATAAACATCTTTTTCTGGCTTAACAACTAAACTAGGCGGAATAAGTTTGGTTTTTATAACAATACTGTCTTGGGTTTCTGTTGTTTGATCAATACTAAATTGGTAACCGTAGCTTTCTTGTTCGCCTGCATTTAGAATTACAAAATTGCACAGATTTAAATCGGAGTCTTTTATTTTTTTGCGCAAAAGCGGATCGTTTTGCAGCATGTAAATTTCTTTGCTTTCGGTAAGTAACTCAAAAAAGGGAATGCGCGCTCCTCCGTCTGTTTGTTGTGATAAAATTTCAACCAACGGTTTACTACCTACATTCGAACCCGAACTGCAGGCACCAAGTACACACAAAAAAACAAGGCTCAGGTATTTTCTCATTTTTTCTTCAGATCAATTGCGCGTTGGTACACCGACTCATAGAGCGGCAATATGTGTTGAATGTCAAATTTTTCGGCTGTTTTCAAAGCATTTGATTTGAATTCTTGAAGTCGCGCAGGGTCACTCAAAATTTGAATTGCATTTTTGGCCATTTCATTCACATTGCCCACCTCACTTAAATAACCCGAATACCCTTCTAAATTTACTTCGGCCAATCCTCCTGAATTACTTGATATTACAGGCACTCCACATGCCATTGCTTCTAAGGCGGCTAACCCAAAGCTTTCTGTTTCGGAAGGCAGTAAAAACAAATCGGAATGTTGTAGTATTTGATCAATTTCATTGCTGTTTCCAAAGAAAATCACCTTGTCAGTTATACCGAGTTGGGTGCATAAAATTTCGGCTTTTTCTTTTTCGGGTCCATCACCCACCATCATCAATTTAGCGGGGATTTGCTGTTGAATTTTGTAAAACACCTGAATTACATCGGGTATTCTTTTTACGGGTCTAAAATTGCTGATGTGTGTGATGATGCGTTCATTGCTATGGGCCATCGCAGAGCGACAGCTTATTTTTTGAGCAATTTTGGCCAGTTCAATAAAATTGGGAATTACTTCAATTTCTTTGGTCACTGAAAACAACTCCAAGGTATTGTCTTTTAAACTTTGTGAAACCGATGTAACAATGTCCGATTTATTGATACTAAAGGTTACGGCCGGTTTGTAAAACGGATGGTTTCCAACAAGGGTTATATCGGTACCATGCAGCGTAGTAACCATAGGAATAAAAATGTCTTCTTCTTTTAGCATTTGTTGCGCCATATAACCGGCATAAGCATGAGGTATGGCATAATGTACATGCAAGACTTCTATTTTGTGTAGTTTTACCATATCTACCAATTTACTTGAAAGGGCAAGCTCATAGGGTTGATAATGAAATAGCGGATATTCCGGCACATTTACTTCATGAAAATGCACATTAGGACTCAATAAAGCCAAGCGCACCGGTTGACTGTAGGTTATAAAATGAATTTCGTGACCACGTCGGGCCAATTCTAAGCCTAACTCAGTGGCTACTACTCCACTTCCTCCAAACGTTGGATAACATACAATGGCTATTTTCATGGGGTATTAGTCAGGTTGAATTGCGTCGTAGATTATTTTTTGAATTTGCTCACGGATATTTTCTTTGGCTAGTTTATTCTCAGTGGCATCTGGGTAAGTTCTATTAGATAAAAATACATAAATAAGTTCTTTATCAGGATCAGCCCAAGTCATGGTTCCCGTAAAACCGGTATGGCCAAAACTGGATGCCGATGCGCAGCCACAAGTAGGTCCTGAAGTTCCCGGCAGTTGGGGTTTGTCAAATCCTAAACCCCTGCGATTTCCCTGATCAAAATAGTAACAGCGGTTAAACATTCCAAAGGTATCAGGTGAAAAATACGATTGATTACCGTATTCTCCTTTCTGTAAATAGAGCTGCATCATTTTGGCTACATCAAGTGCATTTGAAAATAAACCAGCATGGCCTGCCACTCCACCTTGTAGTGCAGCAGTCATGTCATGCACATAGCCTTGAAGCAGCTGATACCTGAAGTAGGTATCTATTTCGGTGGGAACCAGTACAGCAGGAGCAAATTGCTTCAACGGGTTGTAAAGTGTATTATTCATTCCTATTGAAGTAAAAAATTGCTGCTGTGTAAGCTCGTCTAACGATTTTCCACTGGTTTTTTCCAAGTACTCTTTTAGAATTATAAAGGTAAAATCGCTGTATTTGTATTCTTTCTTTGGATTTAACTTACACGATATAATGTAATTCAAAATGGTGGGCGGATAATCTGATCTAATGAACAAACTATCGGCTACCTGAAAGGCATGCGTTGGAGCATACAATTTTGAGTAATAGGTTACTAATGGCTTCTTTAAGCTGTCGAGTGTACTTTTGTAAAAAGGTTCCCAAGCGGGCAACTGGGCATTGTGAGACAACAATTCTTTTATGCTAATGTGTGCCTTATTGCTGTTGGAAAATTCAGGTAAAAGAGTACTTAATTCTGTATCAAGACTAAGCTTTTTTTGCTCATAGGTTTGCATAAATACGGGCAAAGTGCCTATTATCTTGGAGAGTGATGCAATGTCATAGAGGTTTTCGTTGTTAATTTTTGGGCTATCGGGTGCATAGGTTTGGGTACCAAATGACTTTTGATACACCACTTTCCCTTTTCTAGCTACCAAAATTTGCCCTCCAGGTGTCATTTTTCCGGCAATTGCCTTTTGCATGACTGACTCGATTTCGTTTAGTTTCTGTGGATTTAGTCCTACATTTTCGGGAGTCGAAAATCCCAATCGATTGAGCTTAGGAGTTGAAAGACCAAAATTTACGGGTAATTCAGGATGAACCGTTACGGGTAATTTTCCTTTGGCTTCGATGGCGCCAAAAATTAACTCAGCCGATACTTCTTGCGCAATTGAACTATTTTGATAGGAAAGTATGATACCCTCATAATCCTCAAATGTAGCTGTAGGAAGCAGACTATAGGGTTTGGCAAACACATCTAAAATAATCCGATTGTTTTTGGCAATTTGCTGTAAATTGGTTAGTTCAACGTCCGTGAAATCGGTCTTTTTCCACGCTTTATCTGATTTATGGTAGCCAACAATTACGGTAGTAAACGGTTTGAGTAATACTTGAAGCGAGTCAATGTTTTCATGAGCCACTTCGGTAATTTGGGTGTATTTTTTTAGGGTTGAAACAAAGCTGCTGTTGGTATCATCGCCCAATTTTACGTAGGCAATTTTCTCTTTGGTTAAATCTTGTATGGGCAAAATGGACTCCTTGTTTTTGAGTACCGTGATGGCATTTTCGTACAATTTGTAGTGCAACGCATCATTTTCAGATTTATTCAAATCTGTATATATAGAAGTCAAATCAAGCGGTTTGTAGTCACGTAAACCCGTTTTGTATTTGTATTTGAGAATCTTTTTAACCGAGTAGGCCAATCGCTCTTCCGAAATAAATCCATTTTGGTAGGCCATGCATATTTTTTCTTTGGCAACGGGTACATCTTCAGCGCACAATAAAATATCATTACCAGCCATAAATGCTTCGAGGTCAATTTGACCGGGTTCTCTGAAGTTTTTTGCGGCCTTCATGTTTAATGCATCCGTAAAAATTAAACCTTTAAACTGCAACTGATTTTTCAATACATCGGTAATGATGTTGTGGGATACAGAGGAAGGCAAATTTTCTCGCCATTCCAAACTGGGCACATTTAAATGAGCCACCATTACAGACGATAAACCGGCATCAATCAATTTTTGGTAGGGATACAACTCAATATCATTGAGGCGTTCCCGAGAAAAGGTAATGGTGGGTAATGCCGAATGCGAATCAACAGCTGTATCACCATGTCCGGGAAAATGTTTACCCGTTGCCAATAAACCCAAGCTTTGATAGCCCTTCATGAGCGCCATGGCACTTTCGGTTACGTTGTATTTGTCTTCACCAAAAGAACGAAAACCAATAATTGGATTTTTTGGATTGGTATTGATGTCGAGTACAGGTGCAAAATTAAAATGAATGCCCATGCGTTTGCTTTGCTGGGCCAGTTGCACGCCCATTTTCTCAATATAGGACTTGTCTTTTATGGCGCCCAAAGTCATGTTCCAGGGATAACGGTAGGTTGAATCCAAACGCATGCTTAAACCCCACTCGCCGTCAATGCCCAGCAACAAGGGAACTTTAGCTAGGGCTTGATACCGATTGGTCAATTTGGCCTGACGCATGGGTCCACCTTGAAAAAAAATTAATCCGCCAATTTTTTGTTCAACAATAAGTTTCTCAATAAATTTAGTATGTGTGCTGTCTTTGTTGGAATAGGCCGAAACCATAAACAACTGTCCTAGACGTTCATCGAAGCTAAGGGATCGATAAACACTGTCTACCCATTCTTTTTGCTCATCTGAATCGTAATATTCTTTAAAATCTTCAATGTGTGGATATTCAAAGGAAATGTCGTTGACCGGACTAGTAATGGTTTTTTTTGGCGATACACAACTGTATATGCCAATGGCAAGTAAAAAGTAGATGAAAAGAACAAGGTGATTATTTTTCATGTAGGGTATTAAAAGAATCTGCTGTGCCAACTCTCAGCAGCGGGAACTTCCCAAGACTCATTAAATTCTTCGATGCTGTTTACCAAATTATTAAATACAATGGTATGCTCAGAGACCGCTTTTTCTTTGGCCATTTTTTTAAAATCCAAAAGTGTTTTGTGTGCAATGTGTTCGCCTGTTTTGTAGGTTACATTCATTTTATCAAGCAAGTCCACCTGGTATTTTTGCTCCAATTGTTGAATAAATTGCACCGATTTATCAATTGAACAACCCGTTGCAACTTGAACATCTTGGTTTACCGCAATAATAATAAAGCGCTGGTATTTAATTTGATAGGATGATTCCAATCCGGTACCGTGCGATTCCCAGCTGTCTAAAAATAGGTGTAAATCGGTTTCGATGGCTTGTACTTCATCCTCAGAGAATTTTCGATTGGATTGATAAATCCATATTTTGGACTCTAGAGGCAACTGTTCGAATGGAATATACATAGTAGATGGTTATAAATCTTCGGCTGAAGCAATTAGTTCGGCTACGTCCATAACTTGAACGTTGGCTTCTTGTTCTTTATTTTTTATTCCGTCGGTCATCATTGTGTTACAAAACGGACATCCTGTAGCAATAATTTCGGGAGCAATAGCTAATGAATCTTCGGTGCGTTCAATGTTAATTTCTTTGTTGCCCGGTTCGGCGTCTTTAAACATTTGAGCCCCTCCTGCCCCACAGCACAATCCATTGGCTTTGGATCGTTTCATTTCAACCAATTCGGCATCGAGTTTTTCGATCAATTGTCTTGGCGCTTCATAAATAGCATTGGCTCGACCCAAATAACAAGGATCGTGAAAGGTGATTTTTTTTCCTTTGTACTGACCGCCTTCAATTGTTAGTCTACCCTCGTCGAGTAACGATTTCAAAAAAGTGGTGTGGTGAATTACCTCATACACTCCACCCAATTCAGGATATTCATTTTTTAAGGTGTTGAAACAATGCGGACAGGCCGTTACAATTTTTTTGGCCTCATACGCATTGAGCACTTCTATATTCATAAGTGCTTGCATTTGATATAAAAATTCGTTTCCCGCGCGTTTGGCAGGGTCTCCAGAGCACGATTCTTCAACACCCAATACCGCAAAAGAAACATTTGCTTGGGTAAGGATTCGAACGAATGCTTTGGTAATGCGTTTGGCACGTTCATCAAAACTTCCGGCGCAACCCACCCAAAATAAGACTTCGGGTTGTTTGCCTTGCGCCAGCATCTCAGCCATAGTGGGTACAACTAAATTTTCAGCCATAAATTTGTATTTCAATTGTTTACATCTACTTAGCTAAAATAATTAGCTGTGTTTTTTACTTAATTCTTACCGTCATCAAAAACTTGGATGGTAACTTCTTTTTCAATTAGGTCTGTAAATTGTCCTTTGTATCGAGTTGCTTTAACCAAATGGTTGTCAATCCAATGGTAATTTCCACCCCTAGGTTTTCCAAAAATAATGCCATGGTACTTAAAGCCATGTTGATTTAACCATTGTTCTGTGTAGTCACGATGTTCTTCAGTACGCGACGTAAAAAAGAAAATAATGTGGCCTTCATCATACCATTTATTCAATGTTATTAGTGCATCAGGATACACAGCGGCTGTAAGCATTCGTTCGGGTTCTTCATTTGGAATGTCGTCGCAGATTGTTCCGTCAATATCAATCAAATAATTTTTAATTCCTTCAGGTAAAATGGGGCTGATGGTACATCCATCTTGTGCGGCTGCTAAGAGGTTTTTGTCTAAATCTTCTGTTTTCATGTTCGTTTTGTTTCTAAAATAAATGGTTACACTAAATTAAAAACACCCTTAACCTCACCTATAAGAGAATTTTTATATCGACTTTTTGATTGATTACTATTTTATTCTTTGGCCCAATTCAGGCGGTCTTGTTGGTTGTATGGCCAAGGCGCAGCATTATTTTCTATGTTGGTCATCATAACATTCAACGACTGTGGAGCGGCACTCTGTTCCATTACCAAATAACGACGCATATCCAAAATGATAGACAAAGGACTAATGCTCACCGGACATTCTTCAACGCAAGCATTACACGAAGTACAAGCCCATAATTCCTCTGCTGTAATGTAATCGTACAACAAGGATTTATTGTCAGGTACAAAAACACCCTTGTTGGCATCGATGTTTTTCCCAACCTCTTCCAATCGATCGCGGGTATCCATCATGATTTTTCGAGGCGATAGTTTTTTACCGGTCATATTTGCCGGACAGGCCGAGGTGCAGCGTCCGCATTCGGTACAAGTATAAGCATTAAGCAATTGAACCCAATTGAGGTCTTGCACATCACTGGCACCAAACTTTGCAACCGCTGCATCAGGAGCTGGAGCCGAATACGGGTCAGCTGATGGATCAAGCATAAGTTTTACTTCTTGTGTAACCGATGCCAAATTAGACAAGCGACCTTTGGCGTTTAAATCAGCGTAAAAGGTATTTGGAAAGGCCAACAAAATATGTAAATGTTTAGAAAAATAGAGGTAATTCAAAAAGCAAAGAATTCCAATAATGTGCATCCACCAAGCTGCGCGTTCAATAAGCACAAGGAAAGTTTCGTTTACGCCATTGAAAAGTGGAAGCAAAAACTGAGATACCGGAAAAGATCCTGCTTGAATATAATGGGAAACTCCCAGTTGTTGTAAACGATAATCGGCGGCGTTCATTACTAGAAATAAGGTCATTAAAACCACTTCAAAATACAAGATGTAATTGGCGTCACTTTTGGGCCAACCTTTTAAATCGGACGATACAAATCGCTTTAATTTAATAACGTTTCTTCGGATGTAAAACCCTGCAATAGCCACCAAAACCAAAGCCGCCAAAATCTCAAATGAAGCGATTAAAAAATTGTACAGACTTCCTAGACCAGCAAATGCCCGGTGGGTGCCCAACAAACCATCAGTGATTATCTCCAGTACTTCAATATTGATAATGATAAATCCTGCATAGACAATAAAGTGTAAAATTCCAGCAATTGGGCGTTTCACCATTTTGGACTGTCCCAATGCAATTCGAGCCATATTTCGCCAACGCTCTGCCGGTTGATCGGTTCTATCAATGGCTTGTCCCAATGCTATGTTGCGTCTAATTTTGTTGGCATTTCGAACAAAAACACCAATTCCTATAGCCAGAACTACAGTAAAAAATAAGGTTGAAAGTGTTAACATGGAATTTATTTTTTAATCAAAGTATCAGATACTGGAGCCACATAGGGCTTTTCTTTTTTGCCAAACAAAGACACATTTACGTAACGGGTAGGATGTAAACGAACATCTTGAAGCAACAACTCCATTTCTTTGGATGTTTTTTGCAGGTTATTATATAGCGCTTCATCTTTGGCTAATTTGCCCATGGTACCTTTGCCCTCATTTAAATTGCTAAGCAGCTGATTAACTTTTTCTAAGCTGCTTTCTAGTGTACGAATGGTTTTTCCAATGTCTGCCTTTTGAAGTGAATCTGAAATTTTAGAAAAATTAGCCGATGTGTTTTTTAAGTCGGTCATGGCCGAAGATATATTTTTTGCATTTCCATCAACCAATTGATTAGCTGAAGTACTCAGTTGGTGCATTTCTTTCATGGTTGCATTCAATTCGGCAATAGAATTTTGAATGTTGGACTTGGTGCGTTCGTCCAAAACGGAATTCACATTTGTGAGTAGTAAGGTCGATTTTTCTAAAAATACATCTAACTTTTGTTGAATAGGCGCCAACTTTTCGGCTACCAATTCAGTAAGTCCTGATTTTACTGCACCTTTCAACACAGTTCCAGATGGCGCCAATTGTTGATCATTGGAATTAAGAATCAACATGATTTGTTTACCGCCAATAAATGCAGGTTCATACAAAGAGGCAACTGTAGATCGAGTAATTGGAACTGAGGTTTCTACTTGAAAATCAACTTGCATTTTTCCGGTTTGATTGTCAGCCAATTTAATATCGGCAATTTTACCAACCGCTAACCCATTTAAAGTGATTGCAGCTGATCGGGTTAGACCCTCTACATTATCAAAATAAACAGTGTAGGTATTGTAACGACTAAATATGTCTTTTCCTTTTAAATAGCCATAACCCCATATCAGTAAGGATACTGAGGCAATTACTAGTAAAGCGGTTTTAATTTCTTTGGAATAGTTCAAGGTGTAAATTTTAAATGGGTAATCTGTGTGTTATGTTATTTTTTGAGTGCCTCTTGTACGCTAATTTTTTTACCGTTTTTGAATGCAATAATGTAAGCAGAGGAATATCCTTTGTCTTTCACTTCTTGTAAATTTCGTTTGGCAACTGCATA
>JBJOOG010000161.1:0-3098 GCA_046051465.1 Bacteroidota bacterium
CTTCTTTTATTATACGCTTTCATTCTCAAAGCGGGTGCAAAAGTAAGCATTCTTTTTACTTACACAAGTCTTAATCAAACTATTTTTAAAATTATTTTGTTAAACATCGTGTCCAGTAAAACCAAAGAACCTTTTCCCTTCTGCGGGGTGCAAATGTAAAACCTTTTTACCAATTTATAAATAAAAAATAAACCTTTTTTTATCGCTTTTCTTCTGTGCTAAAAGTCAACAAGTTAGAAGCAGGAAGTGGGAAGTTGGAAGCGGGGAGTTGGAAGTGGGGAGTGTTAGACAAAAAACCAAAAGATAAGAGATAAGAGACTGCGCTAAGAAAAAAACCTGAAACTTGAAACTTGAAACCGACAACTAACAACTGACAACCGACAACCGTCTAATCAAACCGAATCGCCTTGATGGGAGAAATTTTAGTAATAATGTAGGAAGGTATTAGCAAAACCAACAAACAAACCAGCACAGTGCCTAAATTTAAAGCGGCCACAAACAGCCAGTCTATGTAAACCGGAGCTTCATTTACATAATAATTCTCCGGATTTAAATGAATAATGCCAAATTGTTGTTGCAAAAAAAGCAAACCTAAACCTATGCCATTACCCCACAATAAGCCTTTTACAATCAAATGAAATGCGTTGTATAAAAATATTTTGCGCACTGACCAATTGGAAGCTCCCAGCGCTTTGAGTATACCAATTAATTGCGTTCGCTCTAAAATTAAGACCAAAAGCGCTACAACCATGTTAATGGTAGCCACTACAATCATTACAATTAATATCACAACAATATTGAAATCAAACAACGCCAACCATTCAAAAATATAGTAGTATTTTTCAACTATGGTCTGGGAATCAAGAGTTGAGCTGGTTTGCGCGTACACTTCATCACCTTTGGCTTTTATTTGCGTAAAATCAGAAACAAAAACCTCAAAAGAGCCTACCTCGTCAGGACGCCATTTGTTGATGCGTTGCACATGTCGAATATCTCCAACAACATAGGTAGCATCAAATTCTTGAAACCCTGAATTGTATATACCCACCACTTTAAACACACGTAAATTTGGCATTGACACGCCATCCTCTTTCATAAAATAAGTGGTAAACGTATCTCCCAATTTTAAAAAAAGACGTTTAGATAGGTACTCCGACAGCAAAACTTGGTTAGACAACTGGTGTTGCACATCGGGCAATTTTCCTTCAACCAAATACTCATTTAAATTTTTCCATTGGTACTCCTTTCCTACCCCTTTAAAAACAATACCTTCAAATGCTTTAGGTGTGCGAATAATTCCCGCTTTAGCCGCTACTGCTTGCACGTGAGAGATGCCCGACACCCCGGTGAATTTGGGATAAAAATTTTGATGAATAGAAATGGGAGTTACACTTACTTGCGATTGATTGTCCTCGTAATTTGAAATAACAATATGGCCATTGAATGCCGCTACTTTCTCACGGATCTTTTGTTGTAAACCAATCCCTGTTGCAACCGATATCAACATCATCACCATGCCCAAAGCAATGGCAGCAACTGCAATTTTTATAATTGGTGCAGATACACTACTTTTATGCCCTTTGTCGCTGAGTAGGCGTTTCGCAATAAAATATTCTACATTCAAAATGGCGGGTTTAATCGGGATTCAAAAATACAGCTTTAGAAGTAATTACATCGAATATACCCATTTATTATTCAGGAGAAGCATGACAAACAGCTCAGATTTTAGGCTGCAAAACAAGAAAATTTCCAGCTGGTTACTAATTATGCTTTTAGTTGTTGTTGGGCTACTTCAGTCTTGTCGGCCCCCACGAAACATAAGCTATGCTGTCCCCAAAGCAACCATGGTTAAAAACCGCTACAAATCAACTGCATTTTTAACGGGTGCCGACAATGTAAAAAGCTACTTATCTATATTGAAGGGCAAAAAAGTGGGCTTGGTTTCAAACCAAACTGGACTGATATCATATGATTCGATTTACAGTGTATACGACACCATTTCGCAGTCGCAATTGGACATGATTGCACACAAAAAAATGCATTTGGTTGATTACTTCACCTCAAAAACCCAGGTAGATTTAACTCGAATATTTGCCCCCGAACACGGATTTCGCGGAACAGCTGATGCCGGTGAAACCATCATTGATGGTAGGGACAGCAAAACCAATTTACCCATAATCTCCTTGTATGGCGACAACAAAAAACCCAAAGCAACTCAATTAGACAGCTTGGACATTTTGGTATTTGACATCCAAGATGTGGGCGTACGTTTTTACACCTACATCTCTACCCTGCATTACGTGATGGAAGCCTGTGCCGAAAAAAACTTAACTCTTTTGGTATTGGATCGTCCAAATCCCAATGGCACTCTTGTTGACGGTCCTGTATTAGAAAAAGAATTCAGCAGCTTTGTGGGCATGCACCCCATTCCTATTTTACATGGCATGACCATTGGCGAATATGCCTTGATGATTAACGGAGAAAAATGGTTGAAAGACGGCATACAATGTCCACTAAAAATTGTGGCCTGTGAAAATTACACCCGAGAAATGCCTTACAGTTTACCAGCCAAACCTTCACCCAATTTACCCAATGACCAAGCCATTAAATTGTACCCCAGCTTGTGTTTGTTTGAAGGTACACCCATAAGTGTGGGCAGAGGAACCAATAAACAATTTCAGATTTACGGTTCTCCATGGCAAAAATCACATCCGTATACTTTTACGCCTATGCCCAATTTAGGCGCCAAAGACCCTTTGTACAATGGCAAAGAATGTTATGGCGAAGACCTTTCAGCCGAGCCAGCACCCCAACAATTGGAACTCAAATGGTTGATTTCGTCCTACAACGAATGGGAAGATAAAACAAAATTCTTTACGCCCTTTTTTACCAAATTGGCTGGAACAAAAAAACTACAAGAGCAAATTGAAGCGGGATTGAGTGAAGAAGAAATTCGAAAATCATGGGAGATTGGATTGGCCGCCTTTAAACTGATGCGCCAACCCTATTTGATTTACAACAATTAAATTGACTCGTTTTTGTTATAAAGCTATTTTTTTCTTCATCGCTTCGACAATGTTATACGCCGCCGGGCAAAT
>JBJOOG010000162.1:0-5618 GCA_046051465.1 Bacteroidota bacterium
GAAGCTACATTCCATACGTTTTGTGATGGGTTTGGATATACTTTAAAGTTTCCGTTGTTAAATGTTACATTTGACAAAGCAGGGGCAAAGTTGTAATCACCTGTTACTTTGTTGAATGAAATGTCATAGAATCCAGGTACAGAAGGAATGTTAGCTCCGCTTAAAGTAGCTACACCACTTGGCCAACCAGAACCACCCCAGTTAACTGTCCAAGAATTTCCTTCACGGAATTTACATTCTCCAGCGATTAATTCAAAGTTTGCTCTTGAATAGTTTACTCCATCAGTAGTAGCTAAATCAAAATCAAATCCATCACCCCATCCACCTGTAGCACTACCAGTAATGCTTACGATTGGGAAGAAGAAGTTATAGGCACCTGTTTCTCTGTTGAAAGTAACTGAATACGTTCCAGCTACACAAGGAATGTTTGGTCCACCTTGAGTTGCAACACCTGTTGGCCAAGCTGAATCACCCCAGTTTACTGCCCAGTCATTACCTTGACGGAATTTGATCTCACCTGTAGTAAGTGTCAATCCGCTTAAAGTGTAGTTGATTCCGTCTGTAGTTGCTAAGTCAGTATCGTTACCCCATCCTGTTGCTCCTGAACCTGTGATTGAAATAATCTGAAAGATAGGAGCTGCAGTAAATGTGTACTCACCAGTAGCAATGTTTAACGTTACTGAAGAGTATTCTCCACCTACAACAGGAATAAATAATGAAGCATCAGAAACCACACCGCCTGGGAAGGTGTCACCACCATAAACAGTAGCATCAACATCAAATTGTGCAGTTCCGTCTAATAAAGTAGCATTGTTGATATAGTAGTTTTCAGCATCAGCAGTAGATAACAACAATCCATCTACTGAAGTTACAGCTGTACCAACTAATTTTACTACAGGAATTGGAGCTCCTCCAGTAAAGTTATACTCACCAGTTGATTGATTAAATGTAATGTTGTAAGTTCCTGCAATTCCAGGAATGTTTGGTCCATCTTGTGTACCTGTTCCACTTGGGAAAGTAGTTGCTCCCCAGTTTACAGACCAAGAGTTATCTAAACGGAATTTAAATTCCCCACCTGGCATGATGAAGTTGTCTAATGTCCAAATCACACCATCTGTAGATGATAAGTTAACGTCAACTCCCCAATCGCCAGAAGCTCCTGGTCCAATCATTGACACTTGTGCATTGCTACTGAAGCTCACGAAGAACATTACTAGCAAAGAATAAAGTAAATTTCTTTTCATAGTTTTAGTTTTAAATAGTTAAAAAAGTTGGGTAAAAGTAAGTAATTTAAATAGATTCACCTTTATACAATAGTTAAATAAGTAAACGAAAACGTTTTCGTGTTAATAACATTATTTAATTGTTATTTTTTTATTTGGCTGATTTAACAGCTTGTAAATGAATGTATATCAATTCATTTGGTCAATCCAAAAACAAGCTAGTGAACTTTGGTTTTAATGGATTTAGTTTTGCTAGCAATTCATCAATAAATTCATGACCGAGTAAACTGTAATAGTCAGAAATATTTACTGTGCGTTCGGACAATTTTTGCCCGGGGAAAACATCATTTTGAATAGACAAAATCCGGTCAATGCTCTCTTGCTGTTCTTTTGTATGTGCTTTGTGTAACCGTTTTTCCAACGCCAACAATCCCCTCATTTGCTTTGCTTCTTGGGCCTTTACCATAGTTAAAAATGAAGGATGAGTTGTTTTTGCTTGTTCATACAACATTGCGAATTGCTTAGTTAACTGTTGTTTTAATTCGTTAAAATCTACTGTATTTGTAGTGGTTTTTGAAATAAAAGTAGCAGTAAGTTCCCTAGGAGTTAAAAATAGATCCTCCCAAACGAGCGGTGTTTTCTCCCATTTTGCTTTTGTTTTGTTTGAGACAATTACCACCGAATTGCGCAACAACAAAACAGGGAACGTAACTTGTACTTCAGCAAACATCGATTTCAGTTCAAGCCAATACGCAAGTTCGCCGCCACCGCCTATGTAGCATAAATTGGGCAATATTACTTCTTGATACAAAGGTCTAAGCAAAACATTCGGGCTAAATTTTTCAGGTTCGTTTGCTGCCAACTGCTTTATTTCTTCAGCCGAAAATTCCAAACTTGTATTCAAAACCTTAAAGCGATTGTTTTCAAACACAATCCGCTCACGCAGGTTATTGTCTAAGAAAAATAAATTGATTTCCCTTGGATTCACCTGAATTTTATAGTTATTCATGGCTGCAATCGTACTACTCACCTCGGTATAGGAGAATTGGGTTATCAGTTCGTTCTGTATGTAGGGTGTAAATAATGCCTTTAATTCGCGGGAATCGCCGTCAAGAATAACTAATCCGTACTGGCCAAACAAGGCATTCACCAACTTTCGGGTGGCTTCAGCCATTGTTTTACTCGTTAAATAAGCATCAGTAAACAGCGCAATCAATTCTTGTGTGGCAACCGAATTGCCCAATAAAGTTTGTATTTCTTTAATGACATCCTCCATTCCTGCGGTATCCAATCGGCCCACAGCACCCGAGCCTACTTTGTGCCAAACTACTTTTTTGTTTTTCACATACAGGTGATTGATTTCGGCCAAATCATGGTCTTCGGTAGCCATCCAATATACAGGAACAAAATGCTGCTCGGGATAGGTTTCATGCAGTTGTTTACATAGGTTTAGGGTAGAGATAATTTTGTAAACGAAATACAACGGTCCAGTCCCAATATTCAGCTGATGCCCGGTAGTAATTGTAAACGTATTTGTCTCACGCAGTCGCGCTAGATTGCGCTTGGTTTTTGTGCTTGTGGGAATGTTTTGGTATTGCGCTTCTAATGTATTTGCCAGAACTTCCCGAAAATGAGCCGGATAATTGGCTGCTTTTTCGTCGAGTTGGGCTTTAAAATTTTCTAGATTTGGAAACCGATGATACAAGTGCTTGGTCTGCTCCTTTTCTTGCAGGTAATCGTGAAGCAAGGGGCTAAAAAAGGAAGAGTAGGCGTAGGCTGAACAATCATCGGGCATAGCAACGAATTTTTGGTAAAAATAGCAAAAAAACCAATTCTACTTTGGCATTCCTCGATTCGCTTTTCATTGTCATTTATTCTATTACTTTTGTACAAATTAGTTCCCTTGAATTCCATAGTATTAGTCACGCCGCCCTTTACACAACTCAATACGCCGTATCCGGCCACGGCCTATTTGAAAGGGTTTTTGAATACCAAACAAATCGAGTCTTATCAGTATGATTTGGGAATTGAAACCTTGTTGGTGTTGTTTTCAAAAGCGGGATTAACTCAATTATTTGAACATGCAGCGCAACAATCCAATCCATCCAATTGGACCGAAAATGACTGCCGGATTTTTGGATTACAAGCCAATTACATCCAAACAATTGACTCAGTCATTGCTTTTTTACAAGGCAAAAGTCCCAGTTTGGCCAAGCAAATATGTTCGGGTTATTTTTTGCCCGAAGCCAGTCGATTTGCCCAAGTTGAAGAAACCGAATGGGCATTTGGTACCTTGGGTATGCAAGACAAAGCCAAACATTTGGCCACCTTATATTTGGAAGATTTATCCGATTTTATCGTATCGGTGGTGGATGTAAATTTTGGTTTTAGTCGCTATGCCGAACGCTTGGGCCGCAGCGCGTCTAGCTTTGACGAATTGTATGCCAAATTACATCAGGAACATACGTTCATAGATCAACTCAGTCTTAGATTGTTTGCTTCTAAAATCAGTGAAATTCAACCCAAATTACTGTGTTTGTCGGTGCCTTTTCCGGGTAATTTATACAGTGCTTTTCGATGTGCCCAATGGGTGAAACAACTCTATCCAAGCTGTAAAGTGGCCATGGGTGGCGGATTTCCCAACACCGAATTGCGTTCGGTTTCAGACCCGCGGGTGTTTGAATTTCTCGATTTTATCACCTTAGATGATGGCGAACTGCCGCTTGAATTACTTTGGCAACACCTAGAGCAACCTGAGCTACCACGGATGTTGAAACGTACTTTTTTACTGCAAGATAGACAGGTAATTTATATCAATAATTCCACACAAGCCGATTACAAGCAAGCCCAAGTGGGTACGCCCGATTATACAAATTTGCCTTTAACTAAATACATTTCGGTCATTGAAGTGCTCAATCCGATGCACAGTTTGTGGAGCGATGGCCGTTGGAACAAACTTACCATGGCGCACGGCTGTTATTGGGGCAAATGCACGTTCTGTGATATTTCATTGGATTACATCAGTTTGTATGAACCCGTTGCAGCAGCCCTTATTGTGGATCGCATGGAAGAATTAATTACCGCTACAGGCGAAACCGGTTTTCATTTTGTAGATGAAGCGGCTCCACCAGCGCTCATGCGGGAAGTGGCTTTAGAAATTATCCGACGCAATTTGGTGGTGAGTTGGTGGACCAACATTCGATATGAGAAAAGTTTCACCGCCGATTTGTGTTTGCTGCTCAAAAAATCGGGTTGCATCGCCGTTTCGGGTGGGCTTGAAGTAGCTTCTGATCGTTTACTGGCCTTGATTGACAAAGGCGTATCGGTGGCACAGGTGGCACAGGTTACACGGAACTTTACCGAAACGGGTATTTTGGTGCATGCCTATTTGATGTATGGTTATCCCACACAAACCATTCAAGAAACGGTCGATAGCTTGGAAATGGTGCGGCAATTGTTTGAAATGGGCGTGGTGCAATCTGGATTTTGGCATCAATTTGCGCTCACTGCACACAGTCCAATTGGATTAAATCCGGAAAAGTATGGTATTACAATCCTAAATCCAGCGCCAGGAACATTTGCCAACAATGATTTGTTGTTTACCGATACAACCGGCATCGATCATGATCAGTTTAGTTTTGGATTGAAAAAGTCGTTATACAATTACATGCATGGCATTTGCTTTGAGTTGCCCTTGCAAGATTGGTTTGATTTTAAGATTCCCAAAACAACAGTATCGCCTTATTATATTGAACAAGCTATTGATGCACAGCTTGATTTTATACCAAAACCTTCATCCCGAATTGTGTGGTTGGGTAATTTGCCCGAACTTTCTTTGCAGACCAAATCAAAACGCGGACAACAATGGGCAATGGCGCAACTGCAGTTCCATGACTTAAAAGATAGTTTTTCAATTCAATTGCCTGAAGCCGAAGGAGTTTGGTTGCAGAAAATGCTAAGCCAATGCCAAATCAATCAACCGCAAAAAATCAAGTTGGCTGATATGCAAGATTCTTTTGAGCAAGAGTTTGAAAATTTTGAGTTGTTTTGGCAATCCAGACCACTTAAAACCTTGCGATCATTCGGTTTAGTTTGCTTGTAAGGGTTCGCCGTACAAATCAAATTCGGTGGCATCAATTATTGTAATTTGGGCAAACTCTCCCGTTTTTAAGTAGAATTTGGTGGCGTCAATCAACACTTCATTGTCTACATCGGGGCTGTCAAATTCGGTACGGCCAATAAAATACCCACCTTCTTTTCGGTCAATGATACAACGAAACGTTTGGCCCACTTTTTCTTGATTCAAATCCCAAGAGATCTGCGACTGCAAATCCATTAATTCGGTTACGCGCGCTTGTTTTACCTCGTCGGGTACGTCGTCTTCGAGTAAATAGG
>JBJOOG010000163.1:0-25536 GCA_046051465.1 Bacteroidota bacterium
TTTTACAGGTGCTGAACCCGAGTTTTGGCAACAATATGCACTAACAGAAGCGGTAAATTGCAATGCAAATGCCGATGTTAATCAGTTGGTTGAAGCGCTTTCGTCACTCCTAGAAAACCCAAAAGAACTCATTGATATTGGGGCAAGGGCACGAAAATTCATCGAAAAAGAACACCACTACAAAACCATCGCAGCGCAGTATTTGGCTACTTGGACAACCCATTCTCGTTAACTTATTCGTATTGAACTAAGCTGGGTTTTCCAATTTCGTAGTTGGGTAAACCAAAATCGGTACTTCTAAAGGTGTTTGTTTTAAATATTTCGTTGGAGTCAAATGGCGTATCTGGGTAATAGGAAAATGAAAACTGAAAGGAGCTAAACGCCAAATAATCATTGGTTACAATTAAGCCAATCCCAATTTGTTGGTACAATTTGTTATTAATAAAACCTTGTTTTTCGTTTCCTAAAATACCCAAGGTATATCCCATATAGGGATTTAATCGAAAACCGTAGACGTTCCAAGGCGAGTATCCTTGTGTTTGCATGGCCAATCTGATTTTTTTGGTCCCATACAAATTATACGAATTAAAACCTTGAATGCCTGAATCACCATTTAAATTCAAACGGTCATAGGGAGTGGCCAATCGATCATTTCCAACCACCAATTGTGGTTTTATAAATTGCCTAAATTTCCAACGTCCATTTCCCATTAGGGGTGTAAAATAGGTAGTGCCCACTTTAAACGTAGATCGTTCTTGAATGCCTTGAAAAAAGAAGGAGCCATACTCCATATCTGCACCAAAATAGCCCAGTTTATAGTACTTTCCATAGGCAATTCGCGTACCAATGTAATTCTTCCAACTGGCATTTTTTTGCTCATATCCACCCGTAATATTGAACACAAATCCAGAGGCAACGTCTTCTAACACATTAAAATTTAACACATTAATATCTTGGCTATACTTTCGGGTAGAAATCCCCATGCTCATTAAATACAAGTGATCATTCGAATAATATTGCAATGGATCTATCTCAGCCGGTAAAACACTTGAAAATGAAGTTTGCCTGATTCTAAAACTGCTGATAAAATTGGTTGATCTGTGCTCTGCGGCATTGCCATTTAACAACCGAAACGAATGGCCCAACCAATAATCGGTTGTAGAAAAACTATAAAATTCAAATGCATTAATTGGATTGGGCGTATACACATATTGCTTTCTGAGTTGCTTATCTAAATAAACTCCCCCAGCCCATCGGGTAAATGGAGAAAAGAAAATGCGCTCTACATTTATAAACTTCTTGTAACAACCGTCTACATCAACATCATAATTGAGTTCGGTTTTAATGAAGGTATTAAAGAAATTAGGAAAAGTGTAATTGGCACTATAGGCTGTTTTATTGTAAAAAATACTCTTTTTTATGATACCACCCAACTCGTGTCCGGTTCCCATAAAATTGCGTTCGGCTAGACGAAATTGAGAGGTAGTGGCATTTGTAGAAAAATCGGGAACCAAACTCCAGGAATCCAAAACTTTAATATATACATCAATTGAATCGGCAGTAGATTCAAGTAAAGTTGGAGTGATTTGTACCCGTCGAACATAGCGTTGGCTTCGAATCATACGGGCCGATTCTAACAACAAAAGAGTATCCAATTGTTTGTTTTTCTTGATAAGCAATAGATTTCGAATGGTAAAGTTTTGCGTTTTATTGTGCAGCGCATTCCCTAGTTTATATGAAAACCCATCTTGTTTGCTAAGGGTATCTAAATCATTGTATCCAAAGGGATCATAAGTAGTAATGTGGATATTTCGCACAATTTTATTGGCACAATATCCGTATCGATTTGTAGGTGATGGCGCAGCAACATTGCTTTTTTTGGGTGTGGTGAGTGGATCAAATACGGCTTTTTTTACCAGTCGGGCCAACTTGCTTTTCTCTGAATAACTCGAGATATTTTTATACAGTTTAGTGTCTTCTATTTTCTTGGGTACTGGAATAGAATCTTCCTGCGCATAGGTGCTCCAATAGCCGCTTAGTAGCATAAAAAGAACACATATGTACCGAAGTTTTAACATGGCATCAATAGACTATCCTACTTATTTTTTGGGATTCACAAAGGCATTTTCATAACAGGAAATCCATTGCTCCACCGAGATTTTTGCGGCCAACTCTCCAAGTAAAGCATAGGGAATATCGGTCATTTTTTTAAACCGCACACAACTCTTTCCCATGTCTAATTTGCCACTACCCGTTTTGGCATATTCAGTTGTAAACCAATCCAAAATCGATTGATCGGCATACATGCCCATGTGGTAAACAGCAATGAAGTTTTTTTGAGAGGCCAAGTTTATCATGGGTAAAGGGAGTTTTGGATTGCAATGATATCCTTTTGGATACAACGTATGGGGCACCACATAACCAATCATCCCGTAGGACATTTCCTCTTGAAAACCTGCCGGTAAATTTTGACGAATTGTAGAACGCAACTTTTCCATTGCAGCCTTTCGATCATCGGGTAAACTGGCCAAATACCCTTCTACAGTTATTTCGGTTGATTGCATAGCTAAAATTTTGGCGTAAAAATAAGACTAAATCAACTCAATTCGCTTTGGTTTTAGACTAAAATAAGTACTTTAGTCGCTGAATCAAATTTTATTTCCCGTGCGCAATACACTTTATCTTTTCCTGCTTGTTGGCCTTGTTTTTTCTGTAAACGGTCAAAAATCAAAAAATCAAAACAAAACACTTTCACCCTATCTCAATTCAATTACGGCCAATGACTTGAAAACCCATTTGATGGTAGTAGCTTCAGACGAAATGGAAGGACGAGAAACAGGCAGTGCCGGACAAAAAAAAGCCGGAAACTATCTCATTGGGCAGTACCAACAAAACAAAATTCCTTTTCCTACAGGCGCTACTTCCTACTACCAAGCAGTTCCAGCTAGCTTTCTCAATGCCAAACGCAACGAGAATCTGCCCGATTCGGAGAACATTTGGGCCTTTATTGAAGGATCAGAAAAACCCAATGAAATAGTAGTGGTTTCGGCACATTACGACCACGTGGGCATGAAAAACGGCGAAATATACAACGGCGCAGACGACGACGGTTCTGGAACCGTAGCGCTACTAGAAATTGCCCAAGCCTTTCAATTAGCTAAAGCCGCAGGACACGGACCCAAACGTTCCATCTTGTTTTTGCACGTGACCGGCGAAGAACACGGCTTGCATGGTTCAGGTTATTATTCCGAAAATCCGTTGTTTCCTTTGGCCAATACCGTTGCCGACGTAAACATAGACATGATTGGCCGTCGCGACGAAAAACACACCAACTCCAACGACTACATTTATTTGATTGGCTCCGATTACCTTTCCTCCGATTTGTACAACATCTGCGAAAAAGCAAATGCCGACTATGTACACACCAACATTGATTACACCTTCAATGACAAAAATGATCCGAACCGCTTTTACTACCGCTCCGATCACTACAATTTTGCCAAACATAACATTCCTTCGGTATTTTTATTCAATGGCGTACATGCTGATTACCACCAAGCCTCAGACGAAGTCGATAAAATTGAATTTGACGCCCTCGCCAAACGCACCCAATTGGCCTTTGCCATCGCGTGGGAAATTGCGAATCGGGAGGAGAAGTTGAAGGTGGATAAGTTGTAAATAACGAATAACGATTGTTGATTTTTGATTTTTGATTTGGATTTTCTTAGAACCGTTACATATCTCTCAACTTTTAGTCTGTTGTCTTGAATTGTTGTCGGTTATCGGTTGTCGGTTAAAATGAAATTCTAAGAATCTTCTACGTTCCTGCATTTATTAGTCGCACATTAATTTTATAGTTTTTTTTTGCCACGAATGCACGAATTAAAATCCTAATATTTTATTCCCAACGTTTTAGGACCAAATTTTCAAATTTTCAAATTCCACATCTAAGTTCTTAGTATACTTCAAAACCGAAAACGGATAACGGATAACGGACAACCGAAAACCGTAAAAAAGAAAAAGCCCCAAGAAAACTTGGAGCTTTTGAAATCCTGGGTGGCTGACCGGGTTCGAACCGGCGACCCGCGGCACCACAAACCGCTACTCTAACCAGCTGAGCTACAACCACCATTTTGACGAGCGCAAATGTATTGTAAATCTTTTGAGTAAACAAAGAAAAAATTCAGATTTTTACTTCAAATCGGCTAAACTATTGACGGCCAAACACCTTTCAACCGTAAAGCCTTCTGCATGTTCTACGCCTATCAATCGGCCCAAATCGCGGGCACGATAAGTAATACTATCTATAAAGTTTACCGATGAAATTGGCGTCTCAGGTTCATTGGTGTTGGGATTAAAAAACTGAGAAGAATAGGCCTGCACAGCAGCTACTTTTTGATCCATAAATCCACTGATATCGACCGCAAAATCAGGTTCTATATTTTCCCATTGGATGTAATGGTACACGCGTTTCGGTCTCCAAGCCACTTGTACTTGTCCATTGTATTCGGTTTGTATTTTAGTTAAACCTGCCAAAAAACAAGCATCCGAAACCAGTTTACTGCCCTTTCCGTGGTCGATGTGGCGGTCTTTAATGGCATTGCACAACACCATTTCCGGTTGGTATTTGCGGATCATTTTAATTATTTCCAATTGATGTGCCTCATCATTTACAAAAAATCCATCGCGAAAATTCAAATTCTCACGCAACACAACACCCAAAGCTTCGGCTCCTTTTTGGGCCTCGGCATCGCGTATGGGCACCGAACCACGCGTTCCCAGTTCGCCTCGAGTAAGATCAATAATGGCCACTTTTTTTCCTAAGGAAACTTCTTTGGCCAAGGTGCCGCCACAGCCCAATTCGACATCGTCGGGATGTGCACCAAAGGCGAGTATATCTACTTTCATCATAATATATTTAGTACGCGAGTACCTGTTTCATGGTTTGTGATTTGTGGACAGTTTCGGCAAATTCCAAGTCGGCTTGGCTGTCTTTGGTGATGCCACAGCCCACATAAATGTGCGCCTGGTTATTTACCCATTTCATGCAACGCAAATTAACAAATAAATCGACTTGGTTATTCGGTTGAATTTCACCCATAAAGCCGCTATAAAATTCCCGGTCGTAGCCTTCTTCTTGCCCAATAAATTGCAAGGCATCATCTTTGGGCATACCACAAACAGCGGGGGTTGGGTGTAACGATTGCAATAAATTTTGCAATGAAAAACCAGCATGCAACTGCCCTCTGATTTCGGTTTTAATATGTAATAAAGATCCCGCTTGCTGGGTAAAAGGGCCATTTAATTTAAGACTTGCACAAAATGGATGAAGCTGATCGACCAAATAATCGGTAACTACTTGCTGTTCTTGTTGTTCTTTTTCTCCCCAAGTGGGGTTGTCTGTAAATTTTTGGGTGCCCGCTAGGGCCATCGTATGTATGGAATGAGCTTCTATTTTAATCAATTGCTCGGGGCTTGCACCCAACCACAAACCGGTTTCCGGGTGAAACCAAGCGTAACAATAAGCGCTGGGATACAAGGAAAACAATCGGGTAATTACGGCTTTAAGCTCTAGAAGTGGCAACGGCAAAACTTCTTTGCGCGACAGCACTACTTTTTCAAATTGACCAGTTTGTATGCTCGAAATGGCTTTAGAAACACGTGTTTCAAAATCAACTTTTGAAGCTGTAGTATACGAACTGTCAACCGAAAATAAAGGTGCCGGTGTTGCTTCAAATTCAGCTTGAAGTACCTGTGCTGCCTGCGCCGGAATGCAATAATTGGATGTTCCATCAAAAGCAGCAAATACAAAACCTGCCTCTTGAAAATCTGCGGTGGTATATGGGTTAGCATCCACTTGCAAATAGGCTTTTATCTTGTTTTTATATGGTTTGCGAAACACCACAAACGGCAATTGCTGCTCGTAATGCTGCGCTACTTGATCTAATAGTGTATCCATCTTATCCTTTTTTGGGCAAGACCATGTTGGTCAATTTGCAAATGGAAATGAGTTTGCCGGCTTCGTCGGTTATTTTAATTTCCCACAAATGCACCGAACGTCCTTGGTGCATGATGCGTGCGGTAGCTGTAACTATTCCCTCTCGTTTGGCACGCACGTGATTGGCTGAAATTTCAATGCCTCTCACCTCTGATTTTTCTGGATTGACAAACAACATCGAAGCCGCACTGCCCACGCTTTCGGCCAAGGCCACAGAAGCTCCGCCGTGCAACAATCCCATTGGCTGGTGCACACTCGGATTAACCGGCATAGTCGCGGTAAGAAAATCAGGCCCTGCATCTACATATTCAATATTCAACGTGCCCATGAGTGTTTGGGACGCAAATGAATTGCACCAATCTAAAATCTGTTGTTTATCAAACTCCATTTGTAAATTTTTGGGCAAATTTAAAACAATATCTTGCAGGTTTGGGAGTTTATAGAATTTAACTGAGGTGACCGAATTTGATGAATTCTAAATTGTAAATTCCAATATAAAAATTCCAAATTCCAATTTGTAATGGATACAAAATAGAGGAGAGACTAAAAGACGAGAGATAAGAATTTGTTCTCAGAAAAAAACTCATAACTCATAATTCATAACCTAAAACCTACGACCTAATACCTACCACCTCCCTCCCCTTGTCTTTCTCAATTTAATCCCTATTTTTACCAAAACATTTTTTCATGCGCAGCGCACTCCTTTTATTTTTCAGTATTGCACTCCTTTCCCTTACTTCTTGTCGCAAGGATTTTGAGACGGTTCCCAGCAACGGAACGCTTGCCTTTTCGAAAGACACCATTTATTTGGACACGGTATTTAGTAATATTGGATCAAGCACTTACCGCCTGAAGGTCTACAATAGAAGCAGCAAGGACATTACAATTCCTAGTATTCGCATGGGAAAAAGCGATTCCAAATACCGCATGATGGTTGATGGATTGACCGGTATAGATGAAAATGGCGACGGCATTGGCGAAGGAAAACAATTCTCAAATATAGAGTTACTGGCCAATGATAGCTTGTTTGTTTTTATTGAAACAACGGTAGATATTGCCCAATATGCTGCACAAAATCAAACGCAATTTTTATACACCGATGAAATATTGTTTGACGGCGGATCCAATTTGCAAAAAGTAAATTTGGTCACGCTCATTCAAGATGCCATATTTTTATATCCCAAAAAATTTGCCGATGGCAGCAAAGAATCGCTCTTATTGGGCCTTGACGAAACCGGAGCCGAAGTGCGCATCAACGGTTTTGAGCTCGATGAAAACGATCCCAATCACGGAAATGAATTTTTATTTACCAACCAAAAACCCTATGTTGTCTATGGCTACGCTGGAATTCCTAGTGGCAAAACACTCACGATTGAGGCAGGTGCTCGCGTGCATTTTCATGCCGAATCGGGCTTAATTGCGCAACCGGGATCGAGTTTACAAATTAATGGAGCTCCCTCCCAAGATCCCGCAAATCCCCAAGCAAATGAAGTGATCTTTGAAGGCGATCGCTTGGAACCCTTGTTCTCGGATATACCGGGCCAATGGGGTACCATTTGGATGCGCTCGGGAAGCAACGGCAACATCAACCACGCCACGATTAAGAATGCTACTGTTGGCTTATTGGTCGAAAACAGCAACTTGGGATTACACAATTCCCAAATCTACAACCATACCAATGTGGGGATTTTGGGCCGAAACGCCACCATAAACAGCACCAATACGGTAATCAATTATGCTGGGCAAGCTTGTTTGGCAGCCGTAGGCGGAAGTTATGATTTTACCCATGCCACCATCAACAACAATTGGAGCAGCACCCGACAGTTTGCGGTTTCGTTGAGTAATTACCAAGAAAACAGTGATCAATCGATAACACCGGTTCCGCTTACCCATGCCGATTTCAAAAACAGCATCATCTACAGCCAAAATGCCATTGGTTTGTTTTTGGACATAGCGCCTGAAAATCCCGAAGTAGCCTTCAACACAAATTTTCAACATTGCTTAATCAAATTTAGAGACGCAGGAACAATCTTGGCCACCAACGAAAACTATAACTTCATTCGTCAGGAGCTAAACGGGAATATCAAAAACAGGGATCCCAAATTTTTTGATCTGTACACCAATCAGTTATATATCGATTCCAGTTCGGGTGCCTTTCAAAAAGGAAATTTGTTGTATTTAATTGGATTTGACATTCGCGGCAACGCGCGCAGCACGGCTACAGCGCCTGATTTGGGTGCCTACATCGCCGCCGATTTTCCCGATTAATTGTTTATAACCTTTAATAACTGCCGGTTGTGCCTTGCCGAATTTTGAATTAAATTTGCGCACACAACAACCTATTTCGTTGTCTTTTATTTTGAAAAAGGCAGCGAATAAAAAACCCAACACATGATTTATTTCTTCGGCAACGAAAGTAAAACCGTATTTGCAGTCGCTTCGCAAATGGAATTTTCGGCAGAAAACATCAGCAAATTAAATTGGCTATTTCAAGCAGAACTGCTTTTAGACGCGTCAACCCATGAACCCAAATCCGTGCTCGCGGATTTTTTTGTGGGACCACGTGCCACGATGATCACCCCGTGGAGCACCAATGCCGTTGAGATTACCCAAAATATGGGCATCCAAGGCATTGAACGCATCGAAGAATTTACCCAAGTTTCAAGTGATTTTGTGGATTTTGATCCGATGTTGTTGCAAAAATATTCGGCAATCGATCAAGACATTTTCACCATTGCCATTACACCTGAACCCATACTTTACATAGATGATATCGCTCAGTATAACCAAACCGAAGGACTCTCGCTTAGCCCTGAAGAAGTAGATTATTTGAATGGAGTAGCAACAAAAATTGGTCGAAAACTCACTGATTCAGAAGTGTTTGGATTTTCGCAAGTGAATTCAGAACATTGCCGCCACAAGATTTTTAACGGCACGTTTGTTATCGACGGCGAAACCAAAGACCGTTCATTGTTTAAACTCATCAAAGAAACCTCGGCTCAAAACCCGAACGAAATCGTATCGGCCTACAAAGACAATGTGGCCTTTGTAAAAGGACCACGCGTTACCCAATTTGCGCCCAAAAGCCCAGAAAAAGCCGATTACTACGAAAACAAAGCCTTTGATTCGGTAATATCTTTAAAAGCCGAAACCCATAATTTCCCAACTACTGTAGAGCCCTTTAATGGAGCCGCAACCGGATCGGGTGGAGAAATTCGCGACCGTTTGGCCGGTGGACAAGGATCGTTGCCTTTGGCTGGAACGGCGGTGTACATGACTGCCTATTCGCGTTTGCAAGGCGAATCCCAACCTTGGGAACAAGCCATGCCGGCACGTCCGTGGCTGTACCAAACGCCCATGGACATTTTAATTAAGGCCTCTAACGGCGCCTCTGATTTTGGAAACAAATTTGGTCAACCGCTCATTTGCGGATCGGTTTTAACCTTTGAATACGACGAACACACCGAAGCAACCTTGGCTCACGCTCGCAAATTGGGCTTCGACAAAGTGATTATGCAAGCGGGTGGAATTGGCTACGGCAAATTGAATCAATCCATCAAACACAAACCGCAAGCCGGTGATGCCATCGTGATATTGGGTGGTGACAACTACCGCATTGGAATGGGTGGTGCTGCGGTTTCCTCAGCCGATACTGGTGCCTTTAGTTCCGGAATTGAGTTGAATGCCATTCAGCGTTCAAATCCCGAAATGCAAAAACGGGCGGCCAATGCCATTCGTGGATTGGTAGAAAGCGACCACAACCCCATTGTTTCCATACACGATCACGGAGCTGGCGGTCACTTGAACTGCTTATCTGAATTGATTGAAGAAACCGGCGGACACATCAACCTCGATAAATTACCGATAGGCGATCCTACCTTATCTGCCAAAGAAATTATTGGCAACGAATCGCAAGAACGCATGGGCTTGGTGATTGGCCAAAAAGACTTGGATTTGTTGCAACAAATAGCCAGTCGCGAACGAGCCCCGATGTATGAAGTGGGCGAAGTAACTCAAAACCATCGCTTTACTTTTGAATCAGCCAAAACTGGAGCAAAACCCATGGATTTGGCCTTAGAAGATATGTTTGGTAGTTCACCCAAATTGGTAATGCACGACCAAACCATTACCCGAAAATATAGCCCAATTGCCTATCTACAAGAAGAATTAGAGCAGTATATTCAGCACGTATTACGCCTTGAAGCCGTGGCCTGTAAAGACTGGCTCACCAACAAAGTAGACCGTTGCGTGGGCGGAAAAGTAGCCAAGCAACAATGTGCAGGTCCGTTGCAATTGCCCTTGAATAATGTGGGTGTGATGGCCTTGGATTATGCAGGCAAAGAAGGTGTAGCGACCTCAATTGGTCATGCCCCTATTTCGGCTTTGATTGATCCGGTAGCCGGAAGTAAAAATGCGATTGGTGAAGCACTTTCCAACTTGGTTTGGGCACCGATTCATAACGGATTAGCGGGTGTATCGCTGTCGGCCAACTGGATGTGGCCTTGCAAAAACGAAGGCGAGGATGCCCGCTTGTATGCTGCAGTAGAAAGCTGTTCGGAGTTTGCGATTGCGTTGGGCATCAACATTCCTACAGGCAAGGATTCCTTATCGATGAAACAAAAATACCCCGAAGGCGATGTCTTGGCTCCGGGAACGGTAATCATCTCGGCAGCAGGAAACTGTACCGATATCACCCAAGTAGTTGAACCGGTTTTGCAAGCAAATGGCGGTAGTATTTACTACATTAATTTGTCACAAGATGCACACCAACTGGGTGGAAGTTCCTTTGCACAAACCCAAAATAAAATTGGTGACTCCACCCCTACCATACAAAATCCGACCTTTTTTGCCCAAGCTTTTCAAGCCATTCAAAACGCGATTGCACACGGACAAATTGTAGCTGGACATGACATCGGCAGCGGTGGATTGATCACTACCCTATTGGAACTTTGCTTTGCCGACACCCATTTGGGAGCCCAATTGGATTTTAGTTCAATTGCTGAACCCGATTTGATAAAATTGTTGTTTGCTGAAAATATTGGTGTAGTAATTCAAGCCAAAGACGATGCCGCTTTTGAAACGTTATTTACTGGAATTGAATACTTTAAAATTGGTACCGCCATAAATACACCGTATTTGACTTTTGGTACCTACAACTTATCGATCGCTCAATTGCGCGATACCTGGTTTGAAACGTCCTTTTTATTAGACCAAAAACAAACCCAGCAAAACAAAGCCCAAGAGCGTTTTAGCAATTATAAAAACCACCCCTTGCAATATACTTTTCCGGCGCAATTTGACGGAAAAAAACCAGTACTCAATACGGCACTTACTCCAGCTCAAAAACCCAAAGCGGCGATTATTCGCGAAAAAGGAAGTAACTCTGAGCGTGAAATGGCCAATGCCATGTATCTAGCTGGATTTGAGGTAAAAGACATTCACATGACCGACTTGATTTCGGGGCGTGAAAACTTAGAAGATGTGCAGTTTATTGGTGCCGTAGGCGGATTCTCGAACTCGGATGTATTGGGCAGCGCCAAAGGCTGGGCCGGTGCCTTTTTATACAACGAAAAAGCCAAAACCGCTTTGACCAACTTCTTCAAACGAGAAGATACCTTGTCGGTAGGGATTTGCAACGGTTGTCAGTTGTTTATGGAGCTCGAAGTGATCAACCCAGAACATGAAATGCATGGTAAAATGAAGCACAACGACAGCCACAAGCACGAAAGCAATTTTACCTCGGTGACGATTCAAGAAAACAATTCGGTGATGTTAAGCAGTTTAGCAGGCAGCACTTTGGGGGTTTGGATTTCACATGGCGAGGGAAAATTCCACTTGCCGTATGCCGAAGACCAATATAATATAGTGGGCAAATATGGCTACGATACCTATCCAGCCAATCCAAACGGATCAGATTACAACACGGCCATATTGTGTGATGAAACTGGTCGCCACTTGGTGATGATGCCACACATTGAGCGTTCAACCTTCCCTTGGAACTGGGCGTATTACCCAAAAGACCGAAAAGACGAAGTTTCTCCTTGGTTAGAGGCTTTTGTGAATGCCAGAAAGTGGGTGGAGGCTCACCAATCCTAAATAAAAAAAGCCGTTCTGATAAACTCAAAACGGCTTTTTTCTTTGCTTAACTTTTACTTATTTTTCTTCCAACTGCTTACGTGTTTTGTAGGCTTTCAAGTATTCACCTTTGGGCTTCCCGTCGTCAAATGAACTGAATTTGATGAGCGTACGCACCCCATTTCGGGCTTCCTCGTTGGTGAAATTCTCGTACTCCATACGGTAAATGGCCGAGTATAATTCGGCTCTACCGGTGCCGTGGTAGCAATGGATCAAAACCGGATAATTGGCTTTGTTGTCTAATATGGACCTAAATACCGCAATATTTTTACCGTTTGGCACTTGCTCTGAAGGATTGGGAAAATAATTTACACCTTTAATTTTGGCAACTGCCTCGCGTTCGGCTTTCAATTCACCGGGGTTTTCAGGATTCAACACCAAATCATTGGTGCCGGGCATGCGCAAGTCGATGATGGATTTAATGTGGTATTTGGCCACGTAATCGGCAATTTGTTCGGGCGGAATTACTCCCGATTTGTACACTTTTCCTTCGGTAATTACTTCAAAATTGTGGTTAATGTGCATGTCATACACATATTTTCCAACTGCTATTAGCACAACTAATCCAAGGATAAATCCAATTTTTAAGCGGGAACTTTTCATCATTTTCGGTTATTTGGTGTCCATTTTTTTATCCACGATGCGTTGCATATAGTCTTGAATAAAGGCCTTGCAGTGCAATTCGAGTTCGTTCATTTCGGGGGTGCGTTTCCCAATTAAATTGTGCGTCAACCCTTTGTCATTTTTAGCATAAAACCCCAAAACATTTTGTCCATCAAAGGTGCAAATGTAGTTGCCTTGTGCAAACTGATAAATTGTACCTGTAGAATTAATCACAAAAGGCTCGGTTGATTTATCCAGCAAACTGCGGCCCCAACTTCTAAAGGGTTTGGTGTAACCAATCATATCCAATAGCGTGGGATAAATGTCGATTTGTTGTGCCCAATCGTCGTTTACACCCACGAGCTCGCTGTTGGGTTTGTAAAATAAAATCGGCACCGCAAAACGCTGAATCGGTTTTTGGTATTCTTTGTAATAAGTCTGGTTTCCGTGATCAGCCACAAAAACAAAAATAGTATTGGCGAACCAGGGTTCTTTTTTGGCCGACTTAAAAAATTGCTGCAAGGCATAATCGGTGTATTCGACGCATTTGTGCATGACCAATTCGCCTTCTTTAAAACGGCTTTTATATTTTTCGGGAATGATGTAGGGTTCATGCGATGAAACCGTAAAAATTGTGGAGAAAAAAGGTGTTTTTTGGGTATCAATCGTGCGTTTCATGAACTGAAAAAACGGTTCGTCCCAGATGCCCCAAAAGCCATCAAACTGCGAATCGTCATTAAATTCGGTGCGTCCATAATAGGAATCAATGCCCAAAATATTGCCAAAGCCTTGAAAGCCCATAGAACCATTGGCGGCGCCATGAAAAAAGGAAGTTTGGTAACCAATTCCTTCTAAGGTAGTCACCAAGGATTCAATTTTTTGCTTGGGATAAGGCGACGAGGTAAAAGCATCTTTAAAGGATGGAATTCCCGCCAAGATTGACGACATGCCGTGAATGGATTGACGACCATTGGCATAGGCGTTGCGAAAAATCAAGCTGTGCTGCGCCAACGAATCGATAAAAGGCGTATGGCTTTTGTATCCCGGAATTTTCAAATTGCCATTGAAGGCCCCCGAGTATTCCCGGCCATAACTTTCCAAAATAAATACCACAATGTTGGGTTTGGTAGGCGGGTTGTTGCGATACTGCTTAATGGGTTGCACTTTTTGGGCAATAACTGCATCAGTAACACCTGCATACTTGGTTTTGATGAAACTGTTGCTAAATAGCGTACGAATAATGGCAAAGGGAGTATTGAGCACCACATCAGCATGCACCTGATTTTTGACGTGTTTACTGGCATCCAAAATATTGATCGGACGGGTGGCTTTGCTAAAATCTCCGCCGCGAATTCCCCCAATAATCAAGGCAACTACAAGCAAAAAACTCACCGCTGAAAAGCCAAAATAATGTGGTTTTTTAAGCGGTCGTTCGTAGGGAACCGTTACTTTTTTATAGAGATAAATCCACAAAAAGGAAACCAAAAAAAAGAGCACAAACACGTACCAAAAATCAACCAAGAAACTTAAAAATAAGGTCGTTTTATTGGTTTCGTGCTCCACTACACCTAAAGCAACAATAGTAGTGCGAGCATAGGTATATTGGTAATAAATAAAGTCAATAAAATTGGTCGCGTAAGCCAGCAAATTGGTGCCAAAATACAGATAAAACAAGCCCTTTTGGTAGCGCTGAGTCGTGTTGTTGTACAATGGCAAAACCGAGCCAAGTATAAACAACAAATTGACATACAAAATGGCGGTGGTGTCAAAAGCAAGTCCGTAATAGGAAAGTGCAAAAAAATCAGCGATTGAATCTACTTTTAGCAAATTGGCATTAAACCAATAAAAAAGCACCCGAGCAATAAAATAAAAAAGATAGGCCAAGGCAATACGGTAGCCCAAAACTTTGTATTCATTGAGGCGCAAATGTTTTTTCATAGACCAAAAATATGACGCCAAAATTACCAATTAAAATAGAACAAGCCGAACTTGTTGGCGTTATTTTAGGACAACTGTTGTAAATTGTATTGGCTTTTTAGGATATTTTAATTAATTTGCAGGACTCAAAAAAGTACCCTATGATCACACCTACACGCTTGTTTGACTTCCCTTATTATCAATTAGCGAATTATCCAATTGCCGATGCATTTGTAACAAAATACAATGGGCAATGGATAAAAACATCAACACAAGAATTTATCGATAAAGCCAATGCAATCTCACGGGCATTAATTCGCATGGGGGTTCAAAAAAACGATAAAATTGCTCTCATCTCTTCCAATAACCGAACGGAGTGGAACATTGTTGATACAGGTATTCTACAAACGGGTGCCCAGAATGTGCCAATCTACCCGACCATTTCGGAAGAGGACTATGCATATATTTTAAATCACTCTGAATCGATTTATTGTTTTGTTTCTGATCAAGAAGTCTACGACAAAGTAATGCGAATCAAAGCGCAAACGCCTTTGCTCAAGCAGGTGTTTTCTTTTAATGAAATTGAAGGCTGTTCAAATTGGACCAGTTTGCTCGAATTGGGCGCCGATATGGCCAATCAAGACGTGGTAGAAGATCGAAAAAACAGTGTAAAACCAGAAGATTTAGCTACCATTATTTATACCTCAGGCACCACTGGACAACCAAAAGGCGTGATGTTGTCGCACCACAATATTGTCTCCAATTTAATGGACAGCGCTCCCCGTATTCCGTTTGAAGCAGGAAACTCTAGAGCCCTGAGCTTCTTGCCCGTTTGCCATATTTTTGAGCGATTTATTTTGTACCTCTACCAGTGTTTTGGAGTTTCAGTCTATTTTGGGGAATCGATTGAAAAAGTGGGTGACAACATTAAAGAAGTAAAACCCAATGTAATGAGTGCCGTTCCGCGCTTAATCGAAAAAGTCTACGATAAAATTTATGCCAAAGGAACGGAACTAAGCGGGCTAAAAAAAGTACTTTTCTTTTGGGCCATTAACTTGGGATTGCGCTATGAACCCTATGGAGCCAATGGCGCTTGGTACGAATGGCAACTCAAGTTGGCACGCAAACTCATTTTTAGCAAATGGAAAGAAGGCTTGGGCGGAGAACTCGATTTGATTGTTTCGGGCAGTGCTGCCTTACAACCGCGATTGGCCCGCATTTTTGCAGCGGCCGAAATTCCAATTATGGAAGGATACGGACTTACTGAAACTTCTCCCGTGATTACGGTGAATGATACTCGAAATTTCTTGTTTCGGGTGGGAACCGTTGGAAAACCCATTCAAAATTTAGAAGTTAAAATTGCCGAAGATGGCGAAATTTTATGCAAAGGGTCCAACGTAATGATGGGCTACTACAAAGAGCCCGAAAGAACAGCCGAAGCCATACAAAACGGCTATTTTCATACAGGTGATATTGGTGAATTTGATGCCGATGGCTTCCTAAAAATTACCGATCGCAAAAAAGAAATGTTCAAAACTTCGGGCGGAAAGTACATTGCTCCTCAACTCCTTGAAAATGCCATGAAACAATCGCGATTCATTGAGCAAATTATGGTAATAGGCGATGGCGAAAAAATGCCGGCCGCCTTTATTCAACCCAATTTTGATTTTGTACGCGAATGGGCCAAACTGCACCAGATTTCGTTGGCTGATTCCAACCAAGCTTTGATTGAAAACACACAAGTCCTTGATCGAATACAAGAGGAAATCACTGCATTAAATGAAAAATTTGGCACTTGGGAACGCATCAAACGATTTGAATTAACCCCCGAATTATGGTCAATAAAAGAGGGTCACCTTACGCCTACTTTAAAATTACGACGCAAGATAATTTTGGAAAAGTATAAACACCTTTACCAAAAAATTTACAGCTAACAAAGTGTGTTTTTTATAGATTAAACTGTCCTTTTGGGCAGTTTTTTTTTGTGCTAAAATTTAACATTATTAGTATGCGTGCATAGTATTTATTGTTTTACATTTGAAACTCATTATCATTCACATGAATCAACAAACCATCGATTATACGCTACGTACCACTTGGCAAGCGGTAGCCCGTTTGTACAACGAACAAGCAGCCCATTACGAGGGATCGATGGCCATTGGTTTTACCTTGTTGAGCATCGACAAAGACAAAGGGACACCAGCAACCGAAATCAGTGCGCGTATGGGCATGGAAGCCACCAGTTTAACCCGCACCTTGAAAACCCTAACCGAAAAAGGTCTGATTATAAAACGGAAGAATCCAGCTGATGGACGTGGCGTTTTGTGTTACCTCACCGAACTCGGTAAAGAAAAACGAGAGTTGTCAAAAAAAACAGTGATCCAATTTAATGAAGCAATCAAATCAGCGATTTCGGTTGAAAAATTGAATCATTTTTTTGAAGTGACCGAAACCATCAATCAATTAATTACGGATAAAAAAATATTTTAATCTCCACAAGACGATGAAACGAAACATCAACAAAGTAGCTGTAATAGGTTCGGGCATCATGGGATCGGGCATTGCCTGTCATTTTGCCAACATTGGCGTCGAAGTACTGCTCTTGGATGTGCTTCCGCAAGAACTTACGCCCGCCGAAACGCAAAAAGGCTTAACGCTTGAAAGCCCAATTGTCCGCAACCGAATTGCCACCGACAATCTTGCGAAAGCTCTAAAATCAAAGCCCTCTCCTATTTATTCGGCTGCTTTTGCATCACGCATCAAAACCGGAAATACAGCCGATGATTTGCCTAAAATCTCCGAAGTCGATTGGATCATTGAAGTAGTGGTGGAGCGATTGGATATCAAAAAATCAGTTTTTGAAGCGATAGAAAAATACCGAAAACCGGGCACCTTAATTACATCCAATACCTCTGGTATTCCCATTTCGTTCATGAGCGAAGGCCGTTCTGCCGATTTCCAACAGCACTTTTGTGGCACACACTTTTTCAATCCGGCACGTTATCTTAACTTATTTGAAATTATTTCGGGCCCACAAACTTCTCCAGAAATACTCGATTTTTTAAGCGATTACGGCCAACGTTATTTGGGAAAAACGGCTGTAGTAGCCAAAGATACACCCGCCTTTATCGGGAACCGCATAGGAATTTACGGGATTCAAAGTTTGTTTCATTTGGTCAACGAATTGGGTATAACCGTTGAAGAAGTAGACAAACTCACTGGCCCAGTGATTGGAAGACCCAAGTCGGCAACCTTTCGCACGGTTGATGTGGTGGGTCTCGATACCTTAGTGCATGTGGCCAATGGCATCTACGAAAATTGCCCAAATGACGAGGCACATGCGTTGTTCAAATTGCCCGATTTTATTCAGCACATGCTTGATCAAAAGTGGTTGGGCAGTAAAACCGGACAAGGATTTTACAAAAAAACAGCCGAAGGCATTCAGGCACTTGACTTGAAAACCTTGAACTATAAACCCAGCAAAAAAGCCAACTTTGCTACCTTAGAATTAACCAAAACCATTCCGCAGGTTATTGATCGCTTTGCCGTATTGCTCAAAGGAACCGACAAAGCAGGTGAATTTTACCGCAAGAGTTTTGCAGGATTGTTTGCCTATGTAGCGCAACGCATACCCGAAATTGCCGACCACTACTACCAAATAGACGAAGCCATGAAAGCCGGTTTTGGCTGGGAATATGGGCCGTTTGAAATTTGGGATGCCATCGGGTTTGAGGCCGGTATTCAATTAATAGAATCCCAAGGTTTTGCTTTAGCTCCATGGATTAGCGATTGGAAACAAAAGGGTATTAGCCAGTTTTACCAAATTCAAAATGGAAAAAATGGCTATTATGATGCCGCATCAAACTCCTACAAATCCATTCCAGGACAAGAAGGATTTTTATTGCTGTCAACCATTCGCGACACGCAAACCATCTGGAAAAACAGTGGGGCCAGTATTCAGCATTTGGGCGATGGCATCCTGAATTTGGAATTTCACTCCAAAATGAACACCATTGGTGGTGATGTCTTGCAAGGCATCAACAAAGCCATTGATTTGGCTGAAAACGAATACGAAGGTTTAGTCATCGGCAATCAAGCAGCCAATTTTTCGGTGGGAGCCAACATTGGCATGATCTTTATGATGGCCGTAGAGCAAGAATACGAAGAACTCAATGCGGCCATCCGACTATTTCAAAACACCATGATGCGTGTGCGCTACTCGAGCATTCCGGTGGTGGTTGCCCCGCACGGCTTTGCGTTTGGTGGCGCCTGCGAAATGAGCATGCACGCCGATAAAGTAGTGGCTGCAGCCGAGACTTACATTGGCCTGGTTGAATTTGGCGTGGGCGTTATTCCGGGTGGAGGCGGAACCAAAGAATTGACCTTACGTGCCTCCGATTTATACCGCAAAAACGACGTCGAATTAAACACCTTACAAGACTATTTCCTGACTATTGCCATGGCCAAAGTGGCCACCTCGGCTTACGAAGCCTTTGACACCGGCATCTTGCAAAAAGGAAAAGATATCGTGGTGGTAAACAAACAATTGCAATTGGCCGAAGCCAAAAAACAAGCCTTACTTATGGCCGAACGTGGCTATACGCAACCGATTCAACGCAACGATATAAAGGTATTGGGCAAACAAGCGCTGGGGATGTTTTATGTGGGAACCGACCAGATGAAACAAGGAAATTACATCTCCGAACACGATAAAAAAATGGCCAATAAACTGGCTTATGTCATGGCTGGTGGTGATTTGTCTGAACCTACTTTGGTTAGCGAACGTTACCTACTCGATTTGGAGCGCGAAGCCTTTTTGAGCTTGTGTACCGAACGCAAAACCTTGGAACGGATTCAGCATATGCTCACGACAGGAAAACCGTTGAGAAACTAATTATAAATTATTAATTTTTAATTATCAATTAAAAACATGAAAACAGCCTATATCGTAAAAGCCTACCGAACTGCCGTGGGAAAAGCGCCCAAGGGGGTGTTTCGATTCAAGCGGCCCGATGAGTTGGCAGCCGAAACCATAGCACATTTATTGCGCGACTTGCCTGATTTTGACAAAACGCGCATTGACGATGTGATGGTGGGCAATGCCATGCCAGAGGCTGAACAAGGTCTAAACATGGCCCGACTCATATCGCTGATGGGACTCAAAATTGACGATGTGCCTGGCGTGACAGTCAACCGTTATTGTGCCTCCGGACTAGAAACCATTGGGATGGCTACGGCCAAAATTCAAGCGGGCATGGCGCAGTGCATTATTGCCGGTGGTGCCGAAAGCATGAGCTTTATTCCGATGGGGGGTTACAAACCTACACCCGATTACGAGCTGGTTTCGCAAGGACACGAGAGTTACTATTGGGGCATGGGACTCACCGCAGAGGCCGTTGCCAATGAATACCAAATCAGCCGCGAGGACCAAGACCAATTTGCGTTTGATTCGCACCGTAAAGCATTAAAGGCAAATGAAGAAGGAAAATTTACCAACCAACTGGTACCCATTTCAATCACCCAAACCTATTTGGACGAAAACGGCAAAAAAGCCACCAAAACCTATACCGTTTCTGACGACGAAGGTCCGCGTGCCGATACCAGTTTAGAAGCATTAGCCAAACTTAAACCGGTTTTTGCCGACAACGGATCAGTTACCGCAGGGAATTCTTCGCAAATGAGTGATGGCGCCGCTTTTGTGTTGGTAATGAGTGAGGAATTAGTGAAAGAATTGAATGTACAACCCATTGCCCGTTTGGTAAACTTTGCGTCGGCAGGCGTTGCCCCACGTGTAATGGGCATTGGTCCAATAAAAGCGATTCCCAAAGTGCTCCAACAAGCAGGTTTGCAGTTGCAAGAAATTGATTTAATTGAACTCAATGAAGCCTTTGCCTCGCAATCGCTGGCCGTGATTCGTAGTTTGGGCTTGAATCCAGACATTGTAAATGTGAACGGCGGCGCCATTGCCTTGGGCCATCCGTTGGGTTGTACAGGCGCTAAACTGTCGGTGCAATTGTTTGACGAGATGAAACGCCGCGGAAATAAATACGGTCTAGTGAGCATGTGCGTGGGAACTGGACAAGGAAGCGCAGGGGTGTTTGAGGTGTTTTGATTTGTTTCAAGTTTATTTCGCTTCGCTCCATCAGTTGGTTTTCGCCGTTTCAGGTTTCAGGTTTCAGGTAATATAGCTTACTAAACAGTAATAATTTACACAAAAAAGATTTTAAACTAAAGTTTATTTTTTTGCAACATGAAACCTGAAACCTGAAACTAAAAACTCAGTACTTAATAAACATAATTTCTATATTAATCTACATACCTAAGAAAAAATGGATATAACAAGAGGAGGTCAATTCCTCATAAAAGAAACCAAATGTGAGGACATCTTCACCTTGGAAGATTTGACGGCAGAACAAATCATGATGCGCGATACCGTATCCGAATTTGTAGACAAAGAAATTTGGCCGCAAAAGTTGCGTTTTGAACAACGCGATTTTGCACTCACCGAATCCTACATGCGCAAGGCAGCCGAACTGGGATTTTTGAGCATTGCTGTACCCGAAGCCTATGGCGGATTGGGCATGGGCTTTGTGGATACCTGTTTGGTTTGCGACTACATTTCAGGGGCCACGGGCTCGTTTTCAACGGCTTTTGGTGCCCATACCGGAATTGGCACGATGCCTATTTTGTTGTATGGAACGGAAGAACAAAAACAAAAATACGTGCCTAAACTCGCGTCGGGAGAATGGTTTGGCGCCTATTGCCTCACCGAACCCGATGCCGGTAGCGATGCCAATTCGGGTAAAACCAAGGCGGTACTGAACGAAGCTGGGACGCATTATTTGATCAGTGGACAAAAAATGTGGATCTCTAATGCAGGATTTTGTTCGTTGTTTATTGTATTTGCACGCATCGAAAACGACAAAAACATCACTGGTTTTATTGTTGAAAACGATCCGGCCAACGGCATTTCGATGAACGAGGAAGAACACAAACTTGGCATTCGATCCTCCTCTACCCGTCAGGTATTTTTTAGCGAAACCCAAGTGCCGGTAGAAAATATGTTGTCGGAGCGCGGCAGCGGATTTAAAATCGCGATGAATGCACTCAATGTGGGACGTATCAAATTGGCTGCAGCCTGCCTTGATGCACAACGCCGACTTAGCAGCAAATCCATTCAATATGCCAATGAACGCATCCAATTTGGGACAGCCATTGCGCAGTTTGGCGCCGTTCGTTACAAATTGGCCGAAATGGCTACCAATTGTTATATAGGCGAAAGCGCGGTGTACCGCACTGCCAAAAGCATCGAAGACCGCATTGCCCTGCGCATGGAAGCCGGTGAATCGCACCAAACAGCCGAACTAAAAGCCGTGGAAGAATTTGCGATTGAATGTTCAATCTTAAAAGTAGCCGTATCCGAGCACGTACAACACTGTGCTGACGAGGGTATTCAGGTGTTGGGCGGCATGGGATTCTCTGAAGATGCACCCATGGAAAGTGCCTGGCGTGATGCCCGAATTTCTCGGATTTACGAAGGTACCAACGAGATCAACCGGATGCTTAGTGTGGGCATGTTAATCAAAAAAGCGATGAAAGGCCAAATTGATTTATTGGGCCCCGCCATGCAAGTGCGCGACGAATTGCTGGGTTTCCCCTCTTTTGATGTACCCGATTACAGTGTGTTATTTGCCGAAGAAAAAGTACTAATACAAAACCTCAAAAAGGCCTTCCTTTTGGTGGCCGGTGGCGCGGTACAAAAATTTGGTCCCGAACTCGAAACCCAACAACAATTGGTCTTGGCCGCAGCCGATATTTTGATTGAAATTTACATGGCCGAATCGGGACTGTTGCGTACCGAAAAATTGGTCAACAAACTGGGTGCCGAAAATTGCCAAGCACAAATTGCCATGTCACAATTGTATTTGTACCAAGCGGTAGACAAGATTTACGCCAAAGGAAAAGAAGGCATCGTCTCATTTGAAACCGGCGACGAACAACGCATGATGCTCATGGGCTTGCGCCGATTTACCAAATACACCAACCCGCCCAATGTAGTGGGCTTGCGCGAAACCATTGCCGCCAAATTGGTGGCAGAAAATGGGTATTGTTTTTAAACCATTTTCAATAACTAACTAAAAGTGTGTATTTTAGATGAAAAATGCTAAAAAAAACCATACTCTTAGAAAACAAATCACAAGTTCATTGTAAAAATTTACAATTAGTTATAACAACTGAGCAACGCGAATCCAGTATCCCCATTGAGGATATTGGATTTGTCGTATTAGACCATTCCGAAATATTTTTTAGTATAACCGCTTTTAATCAATTAATTGAAAATAATGCCGCTGTTATACTATGTAATAATAAACACTTACCAAATGGGTTATTTATGAATTTAAATAGCCACCACATTCAACAAGAAATATTTAAAAATCAAATCGAAGCTAGTATTCCACTTAAAAAACAATTGTGGCAGCAAACTATTGTTGAAAAAATAACTAACCAAGGAATTTTGTTGGAAAAAGTTAGTGGATCAAAAAATGCTTTTAGTTTTCTAGCTTCAAAAGTGCTGAGTGGTGATAGTTCAAATATGGAAGCAGTTGCTGCCAGTCAGTACTGGAAGTCATTTTTTGAAGTTGATGATGAAGTTCAAATTTACCTGAATAAATTTAAAAGAGAGCGTTTTGGAGAATATCCCAATAATTTTCTCAATTACGGTTATGCAATTTTGCGTGCTGCAACCGCCAGAGCCTTGGCGGGAAGTGGCCTGTTAAATACATTAGGTATACATCATAAAAGTAAATACAATGCTTTTGCCTTGGCCGATGATATTATGGAACCTTTTCGGCCGTTGGTTGATGAAAAAGTATTTGAAATAATGCAAAAATATAATGACGAAGAACTAAATACCGCTATAAAAGCAGACCTTCTACAAATACTTACCCGCACTGTATATTTTAAAGATGAAAAAAGCACCTTAATGGTTGCCTTGCAAAAAACAGCCAGTTCATTGCAACAATGCTATACAGGGGAACGAAAAAAAATTAAGTACCCCAAATTATGGAACTAAACGGATACCGAATTATGTGGCTATTTGTATTTTTTGATTTACCGACCGATACAAAAAAAGATCGGAAAAATGCCTCGGGATTTAGAAAGAACCTGCTTAAAGATGGTTTTTCAATGATGCAATTTTCTGTGTATGTACGGCATTGCGCCAGCAGCGAAAGTGCCGATGTACACGAAAAAAGAATATACCGCTTATTGCCCCCATTGGGCAAAGTAAGTATATTACGAATAACAGATAAACAATTTGGAGCGATACAAAATTTTTGGGGCAAAGCTGAAATTCCCTCTGCTCCTCAACCCACCCAACTAGAACTTTTTTAATTTAAAACTGGTACAAAAAAGAAAATGCCACAATTAGGGATTATCAAACCCTAAAAGCGGCATTTTTTATTACGATATTTTCTAGTATTCTGCTGATAATTAGAAGGTAACAAGCCAACTAATATCGTGTCTTCTAATCTTTAATCAAACCACAACCTGCAAGTGATGGTTTGCGCTGCGAATTTAAATATCGTGTCTTCTAATCTTTAATCAAACCACAACGAAACTCATCCCCAAAGTAATACGGCTGAAATATCGTGTCTTCTAATCTTTAATCAAACCACAACACGTTATCGATTATGTCCGTGCCTTGAGTGAATATCGTGTCTTCTAATCTTTAATCAAACCACAACTATCCTCACGCTCTTTGTCTATCGCCTCAAAATATCGTGTCTTCTAATCTTTAATCAAACCACAACTTTTGCTTTGAGAATAAAATTTAAAGCCGAAATATCGTGTCTTCTAATCTTTAATCAAACCACAACTAGCGAAACATTGCAGAATATTTCTATCATAATATCGTGTCTTCTAATCTTTAATCAAACCACAACTATACAACTTTCACACATTATTTCATCTTGAATATCGTGTCTTCTAATCTTTAATCAAACCACAACTGCTTTGTGTTTAATAGTATTTCAGTTTGAATATCGTGTCTTCTAATCTTTAATCAAACCACAACAACAACTCGGCAATCGAATTTTTTAGCGCAAATATCGTGTCTTCTAATCTTTAATCAAACCACAACTTGCTCTGAATTTAATATTATCATTTTTGAATATCGTGTCTTCTAATCTTTAATCAAACCACAACAGACATTGTTTTTATTATTTTAATAACGTGAATATCGTGTCTTCTAATCTTTAATCAAACCACAACAAAAGCAATGAAGTCTATTTAACCCCAAGAAATATCGTGTCTTCTAATCTTTAATCAAACCACAACGAGGTAGTATGTCGGTTGCGCTGGTTGCGTAATATCGTGTCTTCTAATCTTTAATCAAACCACAACTAAGCTATGACACTAAAAAAGAAGTTACAAATATCGTGTCTTCTAATCTTTAATCAAACCACAACACGTTGTCGATTATGTCCGTGCCTTGAGTAATATCGTGTCTTCTAATCTTTAATCAAACCACAACACTATACATTAATACTTCTTTATCTATTAAAATATCGTGTCTTCTAATCTTTAATCAAACCACAACCAAGCGAAACTATTAGTCAAATTCAAATGAAATATCGTGTCTTCTAATCTTTAATCAAACCACAACGCGTTTGAGTAGTCCTTGACAACGCCATGCAATATCGTGTCTTCTAATCTTTAATCAAACCACAACTATGCCGTATTTGATAACAAACGACCATTTAATATCGTGTCTTCTAATCTTTAATCAAACCACAACTTAATACACCTCTACCAGCTAATGTTCCTAAATATCGTGTCTTCTAATCTTTAATCAAACCACAACTGTGTAACCTTTTGTTGGC
>JBJOOG010000164.1:0-7678 GCA_046051465.1 Bacteroidota bacterium
AACGCAAAAATATGTTGCGCAAATAGTCAATTTTAAAGGTGTCGTTGTAGGTGTCGTTGTTGGCCGAAACATAATTGTACACGCGCGGTGGACAGTTTTTTATCGATAAATCAACTGGCGCCGTTTGGTAGCAGCGTCCGTTAGAAACTTCGGCATAGAGCTTGGCTGGTGCAATGGCGGTGTAGTTAGCCAAATTGCTTATCGCGTTGCTCTGTGAAAGCCAGTCGCTTTGACTGGGGTAAAAAATAACTGTTTTGGTTCCTGCTTGCTGCAATTGAGTTGCAGTTGAAACCAAGGAATAGGTGCCTTGGCTAAATCCTTCGTTGCACGCTTGAAGGGCATTTACCAGTGGTAAAGCAGCGGCTGTTTCAAGGTTGAGTGTTGTTTGCGCACTGTTGTTGGTCTCGTTCAATTCAATCACCTGAGAGGCACCACTTCCGTCATCATCCACCACAAATTTCAACTCAAACGGACTGGTAATTCCATCGGGCAAAGTAAAACTCAAAGTTCCGCTTTCGCTGCCGTTAATGGCAATTTCGGCTTGGGTGCTTGTGCTTTGCCAAAAGGCGCCGTTCAAATAAATCGCAATCGGAACGCCAGCAGGTAAAGGATTGGTACAATTGCTGTTGTATACAGAATAGTTTACCCGAAAATTGGGGCTGTTGCATTGCATCAAGGCGCGATCGATGGTAATTGTAGCATCGGGCAATTGGCTGTTAAATTTGGTAACAATGGTGTTAATCATCACAAAATCTTGTCCTGAACTCAACTGAATTTGCGCCGAGGTATCGCCTATTTGTATGGTGTTTTGTATGGGGTACACATCCAAATCCATGTTGTACAAATCGGTGGCGCCGGTAAAACTATTGGTGCCGTTAAATGCATTGGTGTTGGGATTCAAGGGCGGATTACCGATAAGAATGTTATTGATTTTTAACGATTCATTCACCGCCAAACCGCGATCGCCTTCCCAGGCCACAAAGCCAATGGCTGCGTTTTGGTTGTCAATCACATTTAAGTTGTTCAAGGTAATCGAGATGTCAGTTGGCACATAATCCAAACCATCATACACATTCAACTGATTGAGCGTAATGGCGGGATCGCTGTAAACTATTACCAAAGCCCAGCCGGCAAAATTGGTTCCGTTGTTGCAATAAGCAGTTGGGGTAAGCACGTCGGAAACATCGAGATCTGCTAAGGTGTACAGCCCATTTCCGGTGGTTTGCACTAAATTGGTAACTTCAACAAAAGCGCTAAAAAAGGGCAGTCCAGATGTAACTTGTGTAAGTCCAAAGGTGCGAGAGGCGGTAAGCGCAGTGCCGTTTAAGGTTACGTCAAAATCGCCATTCCCTGAACCGGCCCAATACAAATAGGCTTTTTCTATGGTTGACGTGGCATTGAGTGCTAGTGTAGCCGATGAACTGGTGTTGATTACACACGATGCTCCTGTTCCGTTTTCGGCCAAATTCATGGTATTGCCCACAAAAACAAAGTCGTAACGGCCATTAAACTGCGCATACAACTCAATGGTTTGGGCTTGAACGCGCACCAAACACATGAGCAAAATACTAATTACAAGAAAACGGAGTTTTGGTTGCACGGGCTTTTCTATTGGGCATTAAAAGTAGCAATAATATTTCAACTCGTGAAAGTGAGTTTGATTTGAAATTATTTGCCTAATTTTCGACAGTTAAAATTGCATTTGTGAAAACATATTTGGTTCAATTGTATCAACCTAAACTAGCGGCCAACTGGAATGCCTTTGTAGGGCAAGCCAAAAATGCTACGTTTTTGTTTCACCGCGATTTTATGGAGTATCACCAAGATCGTTTTGCCGATTATTCATTGGTGGTTACCGTAAACGATAAATGGGTGGCGGTAATGCCAGCCAATAAAGTGGGCAATGAAATTTATTCGCACCAAGGCCTTTCCTACGGTGGATTATTGGTTTTGCCCAACATTCGCACGGCTGACTATTTTGGAATACTTTCGGCACTCTGCCAGTATTTGATCGCGCATGATTTTACGCATTTACACCTCAAACCCATTCCCCGCATATACGAGTACGGTTTCTCAGACGAGATCGCGCAGGCTTTATTTGTAACCAAAGCCCAGCAAACCCGCAGCGATTTGTATTTGGTAGTCGATAAAAACGAACCGTATCAGCCCAACCGAAACCGCAAGCGCGCGTTAAAAGTAGCTCAGGAATTAGGCATTGAAATCAAAGAAGAAACTAAATACGATTCCTTTTGGAATGAGGTACTCACACCCAATTTGCAACAGCGTTTTGGGGTAAATCCGGTGCATTCGTTGGCTGAGATTACGCAATTGGCTGTAGCATTTCCAAATCAAATCAAGTTGCTTAACGCCTATTTAAACGGAGAGCTCAAAGCCGGTTGTGTATTGTTTGTGATGCCCCATGTAGTGCATTTTCAGTACAGTTCGGGTACCGACGACCGCATGGATACTGCAGCACTAGACGTATTATTTGATTACGTAATACAACGCTATCACCCCACACATCACGTGAGTTTTGGAAATGTTTCCGAACAGAACGGACTTAAAATAAACCAAGGATTGGCATACTGGAAAGAAAGCTTTGGGGCCAAACCCATTGTACAAACTTATTGGACTTTACCCTTGCAAAACGCCCATTTACTCGAGGCCTTATGAAAATACCCTTTTTAGATTTACAGCAAATTAATGCGCCCTATGAAGCCCAGTTTCACACCCAATTGCAAGCCATGTTGGATAAGGGGTGGTATATTTTGGGCGAACAAGTGCAGCAGTTTGAAACTGAATTTGCAGCCTATTGCGAAACGTCTTACTGCATTGGGGTAGCCAATGGTTTAGATGCCTTGACGCTTATTATGCGAGCATATATTGAATTGGGTCAATTGCAAAAAGGCGACGAAGTCTTGGTGCCAGCCAATACCTACATTGCGAGTATCTTAGCGATTATAGAAGCGGGCTTAGTTCCGATTTTGGTTGAGCCCAACCCCAACACTTTTTTGGTTGAAGCCCATGAATTAGAACAAAATAGATCCCCAAAAACCAAGGCTGCATTAGTGGTTCATTTGTATGGGCAATTGCCCGATATGGAATCGATTAGTACTTGGGCGAAATCAAATCAAATCTTGCTGATTGAAGATGCCGCACAAGCCCATGGAGCCCAATTGAATTCGGGAAAAAAAGCAGGCAATTTGGGCGATGCAGCTGGATTTAGTTTTTATCCTGGAAAAAACCTGGGCGCTTTGGGCGATGCCGGAGCTGTAACTACCAACGATGGGAAATTGGCTGAGGTGATTCAACATCTGAGAAATTATGGCTCAACGCAAAAATACCACAATACCTATTTGGGCGTAAACAGCCGCCTCGACGAATTGCAAGCGGCATTTTTACGGGTTAAATTGCCTAATCTTGAACGAGACAATGCTCATCGAAGAGCCATTGCAGCGCGATATTCTACTGAAATTACAAATCCTAAAATTCAATTGCCGATCTATATCGGTCAAGCAGATCAAGTGTTTCATTTGTATGTGATTCGCACCGCCCATCGGGATCAGTTACAAGCCTATTTGGATCAGCACGAGATTCAAACTTTGATTCATTATCCCATTCCGCCGCATAAACAAAACGCTTTATCCGCTTGGAATAAGCAATCATTTCCCATCACCGAAGCGATTCACCGCGAGGTGTTGAGTTTGCCAATTAGTCCGGTTATGAGCCATGCACAAGTAGATAGGGTAATTGCGGTACTAAATTCCTATTAATTGAAATTCCTGCGCCACATCCACCGTTTGCCTTTGTTCAAAATTACGTCTTTGAACAGCCTCAGTGTGCTCGTGAAAATTGGAGTAGGGGTAGTGAGTTCAAAAGTAATGGCGGTGTTTGTAGGCCCCTCAGGCTTGGCCTTGGTGGGGAACTTCCGCAATTTCATCACCTCGATTGAAACGGTATCCACCTTGGGATTGCAAAACGGGGTGGTAAAATATGTGGTCGATGCCAAAGACGATGCGCCTGCCCTGCAAAAAGTATTGGCCACTGTATTCATTAGCTTGGCTGCCATGGTGGTGGTATTGAGCGCCGGCTTGTTGCTATTTGCTCATTTTTGGTCGGTTTGGCTGTTTGGCCCTGCATCCGATTTTCATTCCGTTTTTATTGCACTCGCTTTGGCATTGCCGTGGTATGCCGCCAGTATATTGTTGGTTTCGGTGCTCAATGGCTTGGGACAGTTTCAGCAGGTGATCCGCGTAAATTTGTGGGGAAATTTCCTGGGCTTATTGGTTTCGTTAGTCCTCGTTTGGTATTACCGTACTTTTGGTGCCCTGTTGTCTTTGGTAATTCCGCCGGCCTTGTTGTTTGTAGTTGTGGTCTATTATTTGCAAACCAAAATCCAATTTGCCCAATTGCTTTCTTGGCAGTCGTTTGACCGCCAAATCTTGTGGCAACTCAGTTCGTATTCGCTCATGGCCTTGGTAGCCACAGTACTCGGCCCCTTGGTTTATGTACAAATTCGAAACGAGGTAATTGCTCAACAGGGCATGGTGCAAGCGGGTTACTGGGAAGCGATGACCCGTATTTCTTCGTATTATTTTTTGTTTATCGCCACTTTGTTGAGTGTGTATTTTTTGCCCAAACTCAGCCAAGCCAAAACCAATAAAGCGACGCAACAAGTGTTTTTTTCGTACTATAAATTGGTATTACCCTTGTTTGTGTTGGGCTTATTAATCTTGTACTTCGGCCGAAATTTTTGGGTTCCACTCTTATTTTCCAAAGCTTTTGCCCCCGTAACCGATTTGTTTTTATGGCAAATGGTGGGCGATGTGTTCAAAGCCGCTTCCCTTATTTTGGGCTACCAATTTTTTGCCAAAAAAATGACGGTTTCGTTTATCTTGTGCGAATTGTCCTCGTTGGGAACATTTTACATTTGTACACTCATTTGTTTGCCCAAATTCCAATTGCAAGGTGTAGTCATGGCGCAAGCTATGGCCTCAATGGGGTATTTTTTCTTGCTCGTTTGGGTGTTTAGAAAACAAATACTGGCCCAAGAAAACAAGTAAACCCAACAGGATGAAAGGGTTAATTCCCGCCTTGTAAAATAAATTGGCATTCCCTCAAAAAATGTTTTCGAATTCTAAAAATGTTTCTATATTTGCCACCGCAATCAACGGTTGCACGACTTATTGGAGAAATGGCAGAGTGGTCGATTGCGGCAGTCTTGAAAACTGTTGACTGTAACAGGTCCGGGGGTTCGAATCCCTCTTTCTCCGCGGATAATCTCCATCATTTGGAGTAAAAATCTTAAGAAACCCTTTAAACATCAGTGTTTGAAGGGTTTTCGGTTTTTTGGTCCAAGGTCAAAAATCACCTAAAAACACCCTTTTTTGTACACCTATTTCACACCTATGCCAATTTTGGCAAAATAGGTAGTCAATAGGTATACAAAATTTACGCTGTCCCCTGAGAATTCACTGAGAAACGCTATAGTAGGATAAATAATTAGTCAATTTCGCTTTTTAATTTAAATACTATATCATTATGCTGAAGTTTCAATTTTTTATCCGGACTGAAAAGGTCAAAGTCAATGGGGAATGCCCAATTTTTGTCAAAATCAATTTAGACAGAAAAAAATCATTTACACTAAGTATAGGTAAATGCATTACAAAAGAACGATGGGAAAAAACCAACCGGTTGCGCTCTGCACATCTTAACCCTCGAGAGAAAGTAATAAAAGAATATTTCAATTTGTTTGAAATTAAAGTTACTACGTTGTACAGCTCGTATTTGCGCGAGCAAAAAACCATTGAGGTGGATGAGTTTAAAAGCGAACTAGTAGGTAAACCAAAAGATACCTTAAAGGGAATAACTCTTGTGGGACTAATTGATTTACACAACACCTATTTTGAAAAGTTGGTTAAAATAGAGGAACGTTCACCAGCTTCTCTTCAAAAGTACAGACGGGTGAAACAATTGGTTATCGATTTTAATAGAAAGCACCTGGGTAAGGACGATGTGCCGATGTCTAAAATTGATGGAGGGTATATATACAATTTGGAATCCTACTTGAAATTTGATTCTACACATAATGATCAACAGGGGATTAAGAACAACACTGTGGTGAAGTACTTTAAAAACTTAAAAACCATCTGCAATTATGCCATTAAGATGGATAAAATTGAAAAAAATCCGTTCAACAAGTACGATGGAAAAATTAAAGTGGTAGAAGCCACTTTTTTAACCCAAGAGGAGCTCACAAGAATTGAGTCTAAAGTATTTGGTAGTGAGCGTTTGGAGCGTGTGAAAGATATATTCTTGTTTAGTTGCTATACAGGATATGCCCCGGTTGATGCGGCAAAACTTACTACTGCAAACATTATACAAGACAGTTCTAAAAATTTGTGGATACAAGCCAACCGGCAAAAAACTGGAACAAAAGCAAATGTGCCCATATTGCCTCCGGTGATACGCATTATCAACAAATACCAATATTCACTCACTACACTTTTGCCCAAATTGTCCAATCAAAAGATGAATGCCTATTTAAAAGAAATAGCAGATATAGTGGGGATTTCCAAAAACCTGACTTGGTATGTTGCTCGTCATACGTTTGCAACGACGGTAACCTTGGGTAACAAGATTAGCATTGAGAATGTTTCAGCCATGATGGGGCATTCTACCATCAAGCAAACTCAGCATTATGCTAAAGTGCTAGATAATAACGTGATGGACGATATGCAAAAATTAATTAATAAATTTAAAGACCAATAAAAAGTAAAAAATATGAAAGATAGATTAGAATTTTTAGAAAAAGTTATACATCAATGTGCTTTTAGCCTAGAGTATGATAAAAAAAACAGCACATTTTTGTTCAATGACACCTATGTAGATTTAGTGGATTACGAATCGTTTGATACATCCATGGAATTGTTAATGAATGATTTTGCTGAATTATACAATATGATAGATAATAAGGTTGCATTAATTGATTCGGTTATAAAATATACTGAAAAAATTGCCCCTTGGTTTATAGAAAACGAAATTGAAAAGGCGGCCAATTTTATGAGAGTGCCAGAGATTTTTATTGAATCTGAAAATGAAAATATTGCATATAATGAGGTGGTTAAAACCAAACGATATATACCGGATAAACTAAAAGCAGAATTCAGTAAAGATTGGGAGGGTTCCGCGCCTGATATTATCTATTTTTTATCGCTTAACGCACCAATCTTTGACAATTACAAGGACCAACAATCTGTAGACCTTGGTTTGCTTCACTACATCTTTGTTCGTTATTGTCGGGCGATTTTAAACTTCCATAGTAAGCTGGAACACTGTAAAAATGAATTTATTGAATATGGGTATTATCCACCTATCGATATCCAATCTCGTTCGATTTACGACAGATGTACCCTAAACATGAGCAAAGAAGAAGTAGCTTATTTTATAGACGCCTTAATTGATCTAAATATAATAAGTTTTCCTGGAACCAATCCTGAAGAACTCAAAGCCAAGCGAAATCGCTTTATTGATAACAATTTTAATTATGTTGACGCTAGAGACAATAATAAAGTTGTTGCAATTTCTAGAATTACCAAAGAATATAGTAAAATGAATACTCCAACTATCGAAAAAGACCAAAAGCAATTTTCACTCACAAAAGATTTAGTCTATTCGT
>JBJOOG010000165.1:0-8976 GCA_046051465.1 Bacteroidota bacterium
GAATTTGGAATTTCCTCATTTAGATTTTAAACGTCACCACCGGTCTCACCGCATGGTTTACCAAATCTTCGCTGATGCTGCCGTTAAAGAAGTGCGAGAAACCGGTGCGTCCGTGTGTGCACATGCCAATTAAGTCGGCGTTTACGGCATTGGCAAAGTTTAAGATGCCTTTTTCTACATTCACGTCATTATATATATGTGTGCTGTAGTTGGTTAAATCAAACCCTTTTACAAATTCAGCCATGATGCTTTCGGCCACGTGTGTGGGTTTGAAGCTATTTGGCGTATTGATCATCACCAAATCCAAATGCGAATTAAAGGTTTTGGCCAAGGCCACTAGTTTGGCAAATGGTGCTTTAATTTCGTCTGAGAAATCAGAGGCAAAAACAAAGTTTGAAGCAGAGAAGTTGGGGGTTTCGTTTTTGATGACCAAAACAGGCACGTCTGAAAAACGCACTACTTTCTCGGTGTTTGATCCGATGAACAACTCTTGGAAACCAGAGGCTCCGTGTGATCCCATTACGATAAAATCAACGTCATTTTTTTTGCTCACGGCTAGAATTCCTTCAAATGCTTTTTCAAATTGAATGATTTCAGACACCTCAATTCCTTCTAAAAAATCGGCATCCATCAATTCTTCTAAACGCTCGATGGCTCTATTTTTGAAAAACATAATTTCGGGTATGGCACTTCCGCCAGTTAGAGCATCGCTTCCTTGTTGAGGCAGCTCCAGCATGTGCAACAGCATAATCTCACTGTTGTTGGCTTTGGCTAATTGTGCCGCTACACGCAAGGCGTATTCAGCATGTTGAGAAAAATCGGTAGGAACTAATATCTTTTTCATATTACAAGGTGTTAGGTTAAATTTTAGAATACTTCAAAGGTAAATTATTTGGATTTCCTATTTAATGATATTTGTCATATTGAAAAAAAGTATATATTTGCACCGTTATTTAGATAGCGAAACGAATTAATGAGGGAAGCAATGCTTCCCTCTTTTTATAACACGATGACATTCAAAGAAAAGGTACACCAATTGTTGCAAGCGGGCTTAGACGAAAAGCCGGATTTGTTTTTGATTGAATTATCCATCAACGATGCCAACAAAATTGTGGTTACCCTAGACGGAGATCAAGGGGTGCAATTGCAAGATTGTATTGACATCAGTCGTGCCATTGAGCACAACTTGGATCGCGAAGAGCAAGATTTTGCACTTGAAGTGGCCTCGGTTGGCGTTGGATCGCCATTGAAATTGGTGCGCCAATATGTAAAAAACATTGGTCGTACACTCATCGTAAAATTAGCCACAGCAACCATCGAAGCCGAGTTGGTTGCCGCAACCGAAAGCCACATTACCTTGGCTTGGGAAGCGAGAGAGCCAAAAAAGATTGGAAAAGGCAAAGAAACCGTACAAAAGGAACAACAGATTCCGTATACAGAAATAAAAGAAGCAATTGTTACAGTAACATTTTAAATTAAAAAGTTGGCATGGAAAATTTAGCATTAATCGATTCATTTTCAGAGTTTAAAGACGATAAACTAATTGATCGTGTAACGCTTATGGCGATTTTAGAGGATGTGTTTAGAAATGCATTGAAGAAAAAATTTGGCTCAGATGATAATTTTGACATCATCATCAACCCGGATAAAGGAGATATGGAAATCTGGCGTCGTCGCGTAATTGTAGCCGACGAGGATTTGGATTTAGAAAACGAAGAAATCACCTTGACCGAAGCCCGTAAAATCGAGCCCGATTTTGAAATTGGCGAAGAGGTTTCTGAAGAAGTGAAATTGATCGATTTGGGTCGTAGAGCGATTTTGGCTTTGCGTCAAAACTTGATTTCTAAAATTCACGAACACGACAACACCAATTTATACAAACAATTTAAAGATTTAATTGGCGAAATTTATACCGCCGAAGTACACCACGTACGTCCAAGAGTAGTTATTTTGGTTGACGACGAAGGAAACGAGATTGTGCTTCCCAAAGAAAAACAAATCCCTTCTGACTTTTTCCGCAAAGGAGACAATGTGCGCGGGATTATTGAAAACGTAGAATTAAAAGGAAATAAACCCCAAATTATCATGTCGAGAACATCAGACAAGTTTTTGGAAAAATTGTTTGAACAAGAAATTCCGGAGGTGTTTGATGGCTTAATCATGGTGAAAAACGTGGTGCGTATTCCAGGAGAAAAAGCAAAAGTAGCGGTAGATTCGTATGATGATCGTATTGATCCAGTGGGCGCTTGTGTGGGCATGAAAGGATCTCGTATTCATGGAATAGTTCGTGAATTAGGAAACGAAAATATTGACGTAATCAATTACACAACCAACACCCAATTGTACATTACCCGTGCATTGAGCCCGGCTAAAGTATCTTCCATCAAAATTAACGAAGAAACCAAACGTGCCGATGTGTATTTGAAATTGGAAGAAGTGTCTAAAGCAATCGGACGTGGAGGCCACAACATTAAATTGGCAGGTTTGCTTACTGGATATGAATTGGATGTAATTCGTGAGGGTGTAATTGCCGAAGAAGAAGATGATGTAGAATTGACAGAGTTCTCAGATGAAATTGATGGCTGGGTAATTGACGAATTTGCCAAAATTGGCTTGGATACCGCCAGAAGCATCTTGAAACAAGACGTAGCTGATTTGGTGCGCAGAACCGACTTGGAAGAGGAAACCATTTTGGAAGTGATGAAAATTTTAAACGAGGAATTCAATAGCTAATTCTGTTTCCCCAAGCACAACACAACAAAAATTACGATAAATAAAAGATTTTTATGTCTGAAGAAAGAGTAGTACGAATAAACAAGGTTCTAAGGGAGTTAAATATTTCCTTAGAAAGAGCAGTAGATTATCTTAAGGATAAAGGAATTGCTATTGATGCCAATCCCAATGCTAAAATTTCGGATGCAGAATACAGTATTTTACAAAATGAATTTGCGGGTGACAAAGGGAACAAGGCAGCTTCCTTAGAAGTGAGTGAAGAGAAAAGAAAAGAGAAAGAAGCCTTGCGCATTGAACGCGAAAAAGAAATTGAAGACAAACGCAAAGCCGACGAAGAGCGTCAACGCTTGGAAGTCATCAAGGCCAAAGCAACGGTTTCGGGGCCAAAACAAGTAGGAACTATTGATTTAGATCCGAAGAAACCCGCGCCAGCAGCTGAAGCGCCTGTAAAAGAAGCTAAAGTTGAGGTAGCGTCTACACCAAGTGAACCAGCTGCTGAGCAAGCAAAAGAGCCTGCAGAAGAATCATTTACTACTCAATATCAAAAATTATCAGGGGCTACCCTAACCGGTCAAACTATTGATTTATCGCAATTTAATAAGCCCAAAAAGAAAAAAGAGGAACCAAAAATTGTACCCAATAAACCGGGTGAGGCCAACAAAAATAAACGAAAACGCATTCCTTTGAAGCCAGGTGAAGTTCGCCCAGGTGTACAAGGAGGTGCCAATCCAAATAAAATTTCACCCAACGCGCCTGGCGATAGATCTTCTCGACCCGGATTTGTAAAAGGAGCTCGTCCGGCTATTGTAGCCAAAGTTGAGCCTACTGAAGAAGAGGTGAAAAACCAAATCCGTGAAACCTTAGAAAAACTTCAAGGTAAAGGAAACAAATCAAAAGCGGCCAAATACCGAAGAGACAAAAGAGAAACGCACCGTCAAAAATCGGACGAAGAACAACGTGCCATTGAAGAGGGAAGCAAAACCATTAAAGTTACCGAGTTTGTAACGGTTGGTGAAATTGCAACCATGATGGATGTGCCGATTACCAAAGTAATTGGAACTTGTATGTCGTTGGGTATCATGGTAACTATGAACCAACGTTTGGATGCCGAGACCTTAACTATTGTTGCTGATGAGTTTGGCTATGAAGTAGAATTCATCACCACCGATTTAGAAGAATCCATCCAAGTGGTAGAAGATGCGCCAGAAGATTTAGTATACCGTGCACCGATTGTAACAGTAATGGGTCACGTCGATCACGGAAAAACATCCTTGCTCGATTACATCCGTAAAGAAAATGTAATTGCTGGGGAATCTGGAGGTATTACACAGCACATTGGGGCCTACGGAGTAACACTTGACAACGGACAAAAAATTGCGTTCTTGGATACACCAGGTCACGAGGCATTTACTGCGATGCGTGCCCGTGGTGCACAAGTTACCGATATTGCCATCATTGTAATTGCTGCCGACGACGACATCATGCCACAAACCAAAGAGGCCATTAGCCATGCGCAAGCCGCCAATGTGCCCATTATTTTTGCCATCAACAAAATTGATAAACCCAATGCCAATCCTGAGAAAATCAAGGAACGTTTGGCTGGAATGAATTTATTGGTTGAAGATTGGGGAGGTAAAATTCAGTCGCACGACATTTCGGCCAAAGCTGGAACTGGCGTAAAAGAATTACTAGAAAAAGTATTGTTGGAAGCTGAAATTCTTGACTTGAAAGCCAATCCAAATAAATTGGCAACAGGTACAGTAGTTGAAGCGTTCTTAGATAAAGGAAAAGGTTATGTGTCTACTATCTTGGTTCAAAACGGAACCTTGAAAATTGGCGACTACATGTTGGCCGGAAAACACCACGGAAAAATTAAAGCGATGCACGACGAACGCGGACATGTGGTGCTTCAAGCAGGTCCATCTACGCCAGTTTCTGTATTGGGATTAGATGGCGCAGCTACCGCAGGTGATAAATTTAACGTGTTTGATGACGAGAGAGAAGCCAAAGCAATCGCTGCCAAACGTACACAATTGATGCGTGAGCAGTCGGTGAGAACCCAACGTCACATTACCTTGGCCGAAATTGGTCGACGTATCGCCTTGGGTCAGTTTAAAGAATTGAACATCATCTTAAAAGGTGACGTGGACGGTTCGGTTGAAGCCTTGTCTGATTCGTTCTCGAAATTATCAACCGAAGAAATCCAAATTAACATTATCCATAAAGGAGTAGGAGCCATTACTGAAACTGACGTGATGTTGGCTTCGGCATCTGATGCGATCATCATAGGATTTAATGTTCGTCCTGCAGGAAATGCAAGACAATTGGCTGATAAAGAAGAGATCGATATCCGAAATTACTCGATCATTTATGATGCGATTGACGATTTGAAAGACGCCATGGAAGGCATGTTGTCGCCAGAAATGAAAGAAGAAATTACTGGAACTGCCGAGATTAGAGAGATTTTCAAAATTTCAAAAGTGGGATCAATTGCCGGATGTATGGTTACCGATGGAAAAATATTCCGAAACTCCCGTATTCGAATCATTCGCGAAGGGGTAGTTGTGTTTACAGGAGAATTAGCCACTTTGAAGCGTTTTAAAGACGACGTTAAAGAAGTAGCAAAAGGATACGATTGCGGTATTCAAATCAAGAACTACAACAACATTGAAGAGCTCGATATTATTGAGGCATTCCAAGAAGTTGCGGTGAAGAAAAAATTGAAATAATCGCTTGTAAAATAAACTGAAGGCGTTCCTATTTGGGACGCCTTTTTTTATTTATTAGGTCGAATAATGAAGGCGTTTGGGTATTTTTTTTTCAGTTCAAGTAGGTTTTTTTCGGCCTCCAATCGCGATTTGAAATTTCCAATCCAAACTTTATAAGAGGGGGTACTAAATACAATCGTTGCATCTAAGTATTTGAATTCTTTTCGGCAGCTAACAAGGGTTTTTTTTGCCGTTTCGCTCTCCCCCGAAAAGAGTTGTATTTTGTATTTATCGGTAATGGTAATAGAGGTATTTATTTTTCTTTTTTCAGCAACTAAGGCTTCAATTTTTGAATCTTGTTGAACAAAATTTATAGGGCGTTGTGCAATACTTTTTGAGGTAGAAAACGTTAAAATTAGCAAGAGATAGACGAGCTGTTTCGTGGCTGCTACATTCATAATTAATTGATTTTTATGCAAATGTACAGTTTATTGAAATTCACGTGGGATTTATATTATTTAGAATTAATATAAATTGTTATTTAAGACTATTTTAAGGTTTTGAGAATAGTTCTTAAGTCGTATTTTTGTGCGAGTTTTTAAATAAGGCGTATTTTTAATTACTGTCAAAAAACCAACAAATACGCCGTTTTTAGTCGATAATCATTACAAAATATGAAAAAAGTGGGTAACCATAATTCGATTTCAAGAGTACTGTTTTTAAGCATAGCACTTTCGCTGTCCATTTCCTTTACTTCTTTTGCACAAACTCCTGCGCCCGCAGCTCCAGCAGCAGATCCGGCCGCCGCAACAGCAATGGCCGCTCCGGCAGCTGGTGGTGATGCCGCAAAAGGAAAAGAATTGTTTAATGCCAATTGTGCGGCATGTCACAAATTAGACGCAAAAGCTACAGGTCCTGCACTTCGTGGAATTGCCAACAAATACGACATGGCTTGGTTGTACAAATGGGTAAAAAACAGTTCAGAATTAATTAAATCTGGAGATGCCAAAGCGGTAAAAGTTTTTGAAGAAAACAATAAGTCGGTTATGACCGCTTTCCCGCAGTTGTCTAATCAAGACATTGACAACATCATTGCGTATACTTCTGAGCCAAAAGCTGAGCCTGTTGCTGCTACAACTGCCGCGCCTCCGGGAACACAAACCAATCAAGGAGGTGTTTCAAACGACCTCATACTTGCTGCATTATCTGTGGTTATGTTGATGTTAATTGTGATGTTGTATTTAGTAAACAATATCTTGGTCAAAATTGCCAAAGCCAATGGAATTGAAGTAGCTGAAAAACAAAAATCAACCCCAATTTGGAAAGCGTTTGCACAAAATCAATTTTTAGTTTTAGTGAGCGCGATACTGCTCATGTTGGCAAGTGCCTATTTTGTGTATGGTTACCTTATGCAAGTTGGAGTAGATCAAGATTATGAGCCAGTTCAACCTATTCATTATTCACACCGAATTCACGCTGGAAGCAATGGTATAAATTGTAAATATTGCCACTCTGCTGCTCGCGTGAGTAAAAATGCAGGTATTCCTTCATTAAATGTGTGTATGAACTGCCACAAAAACATCAATGAAGTGTCTGATACAACTGCCACTGCAGAATATTCAAAAGCATTTTATGACGGTGAAATTCAAAAATTATATACCGCGGTAGGTTGGGATGTAGCCACTCAAAAATACACAGGTAAAACGCAGCCAGTTAAATGGGTGCGAATCCACAATCTGCCTGATTTTGTGTACTTCAATCACTCTCAGCACGTAACAGTAGCTGGTATTGAATGCCAGACTTGTCACGGACCTGTTCAGACGTACGAAATCCAAAAACAATTTGCTCCTCTTACTATGGGTTGGTGTATCAGTTGTCACCGTAAAACAGAAGTGAAAATGGAAGGAAATGAGTACTACACTAAAATTCACGAAGAACTTTCTAAAAAATACGGCGTGACCAAATTGACTGCGGCGCAAATGGGAGGTTTAGAGTGTGGTAAATGCCACTATTAAAAAAAAATTATTAAGAGCTAATATTTATATACAATGTCATCAAACAAAAAATACTGGAAAAGTGTTGAAGAGCTAAACGAAACTAGTTCTATTGTTGAGGCGCTTAGAAATAATGAATTTGTTGAGCAAATCCCAACAGATGAATTTTTAGGAAACAAGAATGCGTTAACGGATTCATCAACTACACGTCGTGATTTCTTAAAGTATGTTGGTTTCTCAACTGCTGCTGCATCATTAGCCGCTTGTGAAGGACCAGTACATAAATCCATTCCGTATGTAATTCAACCGGAACAAATCATTCCAGGTGTTTCCAATTACTATGCTACCTCCTTTTTTGACGGATTTGATTTTGCTAATTTATTGGTTAAAACAAGAGAAGGTCGTCCAATTAAAATTGACAACAATACACTAGCGGGTGCAAAATTCACAGCTAATGCTAGAGCACATGCGTCTATTTTGTCTTTGTATGACAGTATGCGATTGAAACAACCCAAAATAGCAGGTAAATCTGCAACTTGGGCTCAAGTAGATGCCAAATTAAAATCGAGTGTAGCCGAAGCCAAAGCCAAAGGAAAACAAGTTGTTATTCTTACAGGTACTTTAGCATCTCCTTCTACCGAAAAATTAATTGCTGAATTTATATCTCAAAATCCAAATGCTAAACATGTAGTTTATGATGCTGTTTCAGAATCAGCTGCGTTGGATGCATTTGAAACTGTATATGGAGAAAGAGCTTTAGTAGACTACGATTTCTCTAAATCAAATTTAATTGTTTCTATTGGCGCTGATTTCTTAGGCGATTGGCAAGGTGGAAATTACAATGCCGGGTATGCGCAAGGTCGTGTTCCTAAAAACGGTAAAATGTCACGCCATTATCAATTTGAGGCCAACATGACTTTGTCAGGGGCTGCTGCTGATAAACGTGTGCCGATGACAGTTGCCGATCAAAAGCAAGCTTTAGTTTCTATTTTTAATGCCATTACAAATTCTGGAATAGCTACAACTAAAACGGCCAGTGATGCCGCGGTTCAAAAAGCAGCTCAGCAATTAAAAGCTGCTGGTTCAAAAGGAGTTTTGGTATCAGGAATTCAAGATAAAAATGCACAGTTACTTGTTTTAGCGATCAATCAAGCCCTAGCTAGTGAAGCTTTTTCAACTGTTGGCACACGCCAAATCAGAAAAGGTTCAGCTGAAAAAGTGGCTCAATTAGTGGCTGAGATGAAATCTGGGGCAGTACACACCTTGATCATGAGTGGTGTAAACCCTGTGTACTCTATGCCTACTTCGTTAGGATTTGAAGCTGCCATGAAAAAAGTTACTACTACTGCAGCCTTTAGCTTAAAAGAAGACGAAACCGCTTCATTAACTACAATTGCAGCACCTGTTCCGCATTACTTAGAATCATGGAATGATTTTATGCTTACTAAAGGAACTTATTCACTACAACAACCAACCATCCGTCCACTTTTTGATACCAAACAATTTCAAGATTGTTTATTGTCTCTAGCTGGAAATACTAC
>JBJOOG010000166.1:0-3024 GCA_046051465.1 Bacteroidota bacterium
TCCCTTTGATCAAGACCAAAAATGGAACGACCGACCCACTTGGCAAAAGGCCATTTTATTCATTCACTTGGGCATAGTTGCCGCCTCGTTTGGATTTGGCGTAGGAATGAATGATAGATAATCCATTAGATTAATCTTATTTTCAAATATAATGGAACTATTGTATCAAAATCGAAACTTATTTTTCCTTAAAATCAAAAAAAAGAGGCCGAAATCGACCTCTAAATAAAAAAATCACATTGATTTTTTACCATATACAATACTACCAAAGGAATCCAATTGGTGTTCCATCTACACAACTTTGAGTAGATGCAGTATTTGTTTTGGTTAATGAATAAGAATTTTGTGATCCATCGTAATTTGTCTGCACATCAATTGTGTTTTCATCTAAAACTTGAAAGGTATATGTTACGGTTGTCGCAGGACAAAAACTTCCTGTTCCGGAACTTGTAGTTTGTTTTACCGTAAACGTATCATTGTCTTCAGATATTATTGAATTGGTGACGGTATTATATACACAGCCATCATATTCTACATTACTATATGTCCCAATAGTAGAAAAATAACAAGCTGTATTGGTCGTGATATAAGCGATTTTTCCTGTTTTAAATGTATAGATAACTCCATCGGCATCTGCCCAAGAAGTATTGTTATAGTTCGATCTAAAAAGTGATTCCGAATTTGAATCGTTGCTGGAACAAGAAATTATTATCAAAAAAGCGCTTAAAAAAAGTAGTGATTTTTTCATTTATTGTAAGTTTTTAGCAAACATAAAATAATTAAATTAGAAAATAACAGATAATCATTAAAGTAGTAAAACTAATATTGGTTTTTTTGCAAGATGAATATTTTGTGCTTTAATGAAGCATAAATTCAACAAGAAACCTTCCAAAAACGAATAAAAAATAAATTTAGGTTGTACTTTCGCGGCCAACTTTATTTAACCTTTTTACCATGAAAACAATCCAATTTTTGGGCAGTATTGCCTTATTATTTCTCCTTTCGTTGTCTTGCAGTTCTAGCGACAATTCAACTCCCAGCTGCGACGACTTAATTGCGGCTACTGATGCGGCTCAACAAGCCTATGCAAGTGCCAACACCGTTCAGAATTGCAACGCCTACAAAACGGCTTTGCAAAATGAAATTGCCGCTTGTGGAGATCCTGATGGTGACCTTGCAGCTGCTGTAACCGCTTTAGGCGACTGTACCGTACCAACTACAACCGGAACACTATCCATGAATTTGGGTTCTGCACCACTTTCATTTGACCAAATTACGGTTACAACTACAGGAACTACGCGTCACGTTCACGGAGAAAAGAGCAACACAACCTCATATGAAATAGATTTTGACGTTGAAGTGGGTCAAACTGGGGCTAATAAAATCAACAATTTCACACTTCGTCTTTTTAGCCAAACCTATACTCCTTTAATTCCCGCTGCATTTGGGAACAACTGGACTTCAGCTATAACAGTCAACACAGGAACTTCAATCGTAGGAACTTTTCGCGGGGAATTGGCCAATGCAGGTCAGACAAGCGCACAAGATTTGCTAAACGGTGTAGTTAATATTAATTTTTAATTATTCCCTTTCAAGTCCTAATTAATTAGTACAAATACAACCAAAGACCCCGCCAAAAAAGCGGGGTCTTTTTTTTAGCTGTTTTGAGCTACTGCCTTGTATGAATTAAACAAATAGGCGCTAACAATGCAAAATTAGGTTTGGTATAAGTTTTAATTATAAGAAAATAAGAAAATACGTTTTTCTTTCGGCCATTCAATAGGAAAATGCCGTTGCTTTGTGAAAATTTAAATTTTTAAATTATGAAAAAAATACTATTCTCGTTTGCGGTAATGTTAACCACTTGCACCTACGCACAACAGCAGCAGTCAGGCACTTGTCCGGTAACCGGAAAAACCTACGAAAACGGAAAAGAAGTGAGCCATGGAGGACCAAATTCATCAGGCGCTTCTGCAGAATACAGTCAAGAAGGAACTTCAAGCGTACTGAAAAAGAATACCAATTTTAAATCAAACAGAGATTGGTGGCCCAACCAACTCAACTTGGGTCTGTTGAGACAAAATGCTCCAGCATCAAATCCCTTGGGAGCAGACTTCAACTACAAAAAAGCATTTCAATCTTTAGATTATGTTGCCCTAAAGCAAGACCTAACCAAATTAATGACCGAATCAAAAGAGTGGTGGCCTGCCGATTTTGGTCACTATGGCGGTTTATTTATTCGTATGGCTTGGCACAGCGCGGGTACCTACCGAACAGGTGATGGTAGAGGCGGCTCAAGAGCAGGTCAGCAACGATTTGCTCCCTTAAACAGTTGGCCAGATAACGCCAATTTGGACAAAGCAAGACGATTGTTATGGCCAATCAAACAAAAATATGGCAACCAAATTTCTTGGGCCGATTTAATGGTGCTCACCGGAAACGTAGCCTTAGAGTCGATGGGCTTTCCTACTTTCGGATTTTCTGGAGGAAGAGCTGATGTTTGGGAGCCAGAATCAGATATTTATTGGGGACCAGAAACCAAATGGTTAGACGACAAACGATACAGCGGTGGACGTCAACTTGAAAATCCATTGGCCGCAGTGCAAATGGGACTTATCTATGTAAATCCAGAAGGACCAAACGGAAATCCTGATCCGGTGTTGGCGGCCAATGATATTCGCGAAACATTTGGAAGAATGGGAATGAATGACGAAGAAACAGTAGCATTAATTGCTGGTGGTCACTCCTTTGGAAAAACACATGGCGCCGGTCCGGCATCAAATGTGGTTCCAGAACCAGAATCAGCGGGAATTGAAGAACAAGGTTTGGGTTGGACAAGCACCTACAAATCAGGAAAGGGAACCGATGCTATTACCTCCGGTTTAGAAGTAACTTGGACGCCAACTCCAACCAAATGGAGCAACGGATTTTTTAAAATGTTATTCAACAACGAATGGGAATTAACCAAAAGTCCGGCAGGTGCGCAGCAATGGGTAGCCAAAAACGGCAAAGCCATAATTCCTG
>JBJOOG010000167.1:0-12743 GCA_046051465.1 Bacteroidota bacterium
ACCGGCGTAGAAGCCTATCCGGTTAATGCCGAAGAATGGCAGCATATGAATTATGTTGCAGAACTCCAGTCCGATGAGCAAGCGCCTTTATTTGACCAAATGCACAACAGTGCTTGGGAACAAGAAATAATAATCACCCCAACTTTTTCATTGTGTAAACGCCAACAACGCATTCAGGATGTAGCTGATCAAAACCAATATGACTTAATTTATTTTGATGCTTTCGGCTATCGCGTGCAACCCGAGTTGTGGAGCGATGAAATATTCAGGAACATGTATGCGGCACTCAAACCAAATGGCGTTTTGGTAACCTATGCCGCTACTGGAGCGGTGCGCCGATCGATGTTGGCTGCGGGATTCTCAGTTGAAAAATTGGCAGGACCTCCTGGCAAGAGAGAAATGCTGAGAGCAACGAAGCATTTCTAATTAATAATTATTAATTATTAATTATTAATTGTACGAAATAGATTATTTAATATTAATAAAAGTGTATTTTGTCGATTATATGAGTATTATGACGATATTTTATGCATTTTTTTCTTGCGAAATTCAGGACTAACTTTTACTTTTATGGGGAAATTTTGTTTAACCCCTAAATCTTTTTGCTATGCCTCGAATGTTATACGATTACACCAGAACCAAACTAGAACGGGTGAGTTTTGATCAAGCGCTATTTTGCAAAGAATTACGCAAAGCCAGCAAAAGTTTAATGCCCTACGAAATAGAACTACTGCACAAATGGCTGCAGAACTTTACGAGTCATAAACCAGAATTACAACAATATCTTCAATTGGTGAAGTAACAAAAAAGGGAGTTTTTACTCCCTTATTTTTTTTGTATAGGACTCACAATGGCCACATTATGAAACACAATTGCTCCTTTTACAACGCCAGCAATACAAGTTCGTAAGGCATCAATAATTTGTATTTTAAGTTCCGACTTGGGGTAAATTAAGCTCACTTCTCGTGCGGGTTTGGGCTCACTAAAATGCTTCAATTTACGTTGGTCTTTCTCGGTCAAATCCAAGGTATGCAAGTACGGAAGTAGCGTAATTCCTAAACCTTCGTCGGCGAGTTTAATCAAGGTCTCAAAACTGCCGCTTTCTAACTGAAAATGATTGCCGTCGTTTTTGTGGACGCTTTTACACAAGTTTAATATTCCATCTCGAAAGCAATGTCCGTCTTGCAAAAGTAAAATCTCGTCCAAATTTAAATCGGATATTTCAATTTCTTTTTTCTCAAAATGCTGATGATTTTCGGGTATATAAGCCACAAAAGGTTCAAAATACAAGACCACCTCTTTGATTTTTTCTTCGTGTAAAGGCGTGGCTGCAATGGCCGCATCCAACCGTCCATTTTTGAGTTTTGCAATAATTTCTTCGGTGTTTAATTCCTCAATAATCAATTTTACTTTGGGGTATTTTTTGATAAAATTGGTTAAAAACATCGGAAGCAGTGTAGGCATTACTGTAGGAATAATTCCCAATCGAAATTCTCCGCCAATAAACCCCTTTTGTTGTTCCACAATGTCGTGAATTCGATCGGCCTCATTAACAATGTTTTTGGCTTGTGCTACAATTTTATGTCCGATATCTGTAAGTTGAATCGGTTTTTTACTTCGGTCAAACAACAGGATATCTAATTCTTCTTCAATTTTTTGAATTTGCATGCTCAAGGTTGGCTGCGTTACAAAACATTTTTCAGCGGCTAACGTAAAGTTTTTGTGTTCGGCTACGGCCAATACATATTGCAATTGAGTTATAGTCATCTTTCGAAATTTTTACAAATGTAAAACCAATGGGTGTTGTTCGGTACTTTTTTTAACTATTCAAAAATAAGTTAAACATTCATCGATTTTTGGCCAGCTGACTGTTTTTAGTCTATTTTTTCAAAACATATTTGTCAATAAACTAAACTTTGCCAATTCTGTGATAAAATAATCTACAACTTAGGATTAGATTTATTGAAAATATGTAATATTGGCAGAATTAAAAGACCTCCATATTTATGTCGAAATCTAATTCTCTTTTTGCTCATGCTAAATCTGATTTTGCTTCAGGTTTAGTCGTATTTCTTGTTGCGTTGCCATTGTGTTTGGGTATAGCGTTGGCAAGTGGAGCACCCCTTTTTTCAGGAGTAATTTCAGGAATTGTTGGTGGAATTGTGGTTGGATTTTTGAGTAAATCCCATTTGAGTGTTACAGGACCAGCCGCTGGACTTACGGCTATTGTTTTAACAGCCATTACCGATTTGGGTTCATTCCCTATTTTTTTAACAGCAGTCTTTATAGCTGGTTTGGTGCAACTTTTACTTGGATTCATCAAGGCGGGTAGTATATCCAACTATTTTCCTACCAATGTTATCGAGGGCATGTTGGCTGGAATTGGTGTAATAATTATTTTAAAACAAATTCCACATGCTTTTGGATACGATCCTGATTTTGAAGGTGATGAAGCGTTTATTCAACCCGATGGACAGAATTCAATCACTGAAATTTTTGGCATTTTTGATCATGTGCAACTGGGTTCGATATTGATAGCTGTACTGTCATTAATCATTCTTATTTCGTGGGGAAAACTAAAGAATTTTAACGGATTCAAATTGATTCCCGCTGCGCTTGTGGCTGTTGTGGTAAGCATTTTATTGAATGAGTATTTTATCTTCACCGGAAGTAGCTTACAAATTAATAAAGCCCATTTGGTTTCATTACCCATTCCCCAATCGTTTGCTGATTTTTCTAACATTCTTGTTACGCCCGATTTTTCAGGATTTCTAGTAACAAAAGTGTGGATTGTTGGGCTAACCATTGCCATAGTTGCCTCGATTGAAACCCTATTGTGTATTGAGGCGGCTGACCGTATGGATGCGCAACGCAGGTACACCAACACCAATATTGAGCTTAAGGCCCAAGGCATAGGAAATATCATCAGTTCACTACTTGGTGGATTACCCATGACCTCGGTTGTGGTGCGCACATCGGCCAACAATGAAGCCGGAGCCAAATCAAAACTTTCGGCCATTTTACATGGGGTATTGTTGTTGGTTAGTGTGTTATCAATCCCCTCTTTATTAAACAAAATTCCCTTGGCTACGTTAGCCGCGGTATTATTACTAGTAGGTTACAAATTGGCCAATCCCAAAACCATTCTCCATTTTTGGCACAAAGGCAAGTATCAATTTATTCCATTTATTGCCACCTTCATAGCTGTGGTGTTATTGGATCTGTTAAAGGGTGTAGCATTGGGAATGATAATCAGTGCTGTGTTTGTGTTGCAAGGAAACATGAAAAGAGCATACCGATTTAGAAAAGAAGAATACCAAGAAGGCGATATTATTCACATTGAATTGGCGCAAGAAATTTCATTTTTAAATAAGTCAGCCATTAAAACAACACTAAACGAATTGCCTGCCAACTCTAAAGTTGTAATCAATGCCACTGAAACGGTTTACATTGCCCATGACGTGCTCGATTTGATTACTGAATTTCATCAGATAAAATCAAAAGAATTGAACATCAAAGTGAAACTCATTGGGTTTAAGACAGCCTACAACATCAACAATAGCGACGATTATAAAAACACAGTAACCATTGAACACCGCTACAATGTGCGAAAGCGTAAAATGGAAACCGTTGAAAATACAGACACATTTTTTAGTTAAACCAAAATACAAGACCTATGAGTTCCGATTTCTACAAAAAAATTATCGAAAACAACAAGCAATGGGTAGAAAATCAATTGGCCATTGATGCCGACTACTTTAAAGATTTAGCCAAGGGGCAGCAACCACCATTGCTTTGGATTGGTTGCTCGGATAGTCGAGTTCCGGCAAATGAAATTATTGGAGCAAAAGCAGGTGAAGTTTTTGTGCACAGAAACATTGCCAATATGGTCATTCACAGCGATATGAATATGTTGAGTGTTTTGGATTATGCGGTTAATGTATTGCGGGTAAAACACATTATTGTATGTGGACATTACGGTTGTGGGGGAGTAAAAGCAGCCATGGGCAATCAATCCATTGGTTTAATTGACAACTGGATTCGACACATTAAAGATGTATATCGCTTGCATGAAGACTACTTAAATTCGTTTGAAAACGAAGATGACCGATTCAATACCTTTGTTGAAATTAATGTACAGGAACAGGTATTTGATTTGGCTAAAACATCCATTGTTCAGGGAGCTTGGCGCAATGGACAAGACCTAACTATTCACGGTTGGTGCTACGGTTTAAATTCAGGCTATGTTACAGATTTAGATGTAAATATGAGTAGCAACAGTGAATTAGACGAGGTCTACCGTCTCAAATTCTCCAATTAATTTTTACACACTCTGAATAAGGGTAAGGTAAATAGGCATCCCAAAGGTAATATTGAACGGAAACGTAATGGCTAATGCCATTGGTAAAAACAAGCCTGGATTAGCTTTGGGAGCAATAATTTTCATGGCGGCAGGAACAGCAATATAAGAGGCGCTAGCTGCCAATACCGCAAAGATAAATCGGTTGCCTACATCATGCGTTACCCACTGGCTCGCAAGTGCAACTAGGCAGCCATTGAGTAAAGGAATCAGTATGGCAAATACAATTGGAAACCAACCGCTCTTGAAAAATACTGTTAATTTTTTGCCACTAATAATTCCCATATCAAGTAAAAATATAGCCAGAAACCCTTTGAAAATATCGGTTGTAAACGGTTTAATTCCCATGGCTTGTTGGTCACTTGCCAAGTAACCTATTGCCAAACATCCCAAAATAAGTAATACACTACCATTGGTAAACGAGTGCTTCCACGCCGATTTTAAACTACTCGATTTTGTATTTTCTTCTTGTTTAGTAAACAAACGAATTAAAATTACACCCACAATTATCGCAGGCGCTTCCATGAGTGCCATAATGGCTACCATATGTCCACTAAAACTGTATTTTTCAATTTCTAAAAATGCAGCTGCTGTTACAAAAGTTACGGCGCTCACCGAGCCATAAGCAGCAGCAATTGCTCCAGCGTTTTCTACACTAAACTTTCGTTTCAAAATAAAAAAACAATACAATGGAATGATCGAGGCAATCACTATTCCAAAAACGGCAGACCAAATTATTTCTAAATTAAAGGTGCTGTGCGCCAATTCTTGTCCGCCTTTAAATCCAATTGAAAACAATAAATAAAGCGAAATAAACTTTGAAGAATTGGGCGGAATTGCTAAGTCACTTTTTAGCCGGGTTGAGAGAATGCCCAATAAAAAAAAGAGTAGGGCAGGATTTGTGAGGTTGTCGATTAATAAGTTGAAATTCATGGAGTTATTTTTTGGTAGCCCGTTCTAATCGATCATTGATTGATTTACCCAATTCACTATCGGGAAATTTTTCGACCAAGAGTACATCCAGTTGAAGCTTGTCTAACGTATGCAATGCAGCATATAACTTAGCCGCCGATTCTACCAAACTGCCCGATGCTGATAGCAGTTCTAGATGTGCAATTGCTGGATTATTGTAGGGCTGTTTAAAGGCCAATACACCTATTTTTTTTCCTGCATGTTGTGTAAGGCTTTCTTCAAGATCGGTAAAAATAAAGGTAGTGGTTGTAGGCGCATAATGTCTGGAGAGCATTCCAGGTGCCTCTGGAGCATTTTCCTTTTTGTTTTTAAGTTTAATTTGTCCCACCACTTGTTCAATATCTTCTTGGCTAATGGCACCCAACCGGTAGAGTACAGGTTCGCCGTTTTCAAATCCCACTATGGTTGATTCTATTCCATTTTGGCATTGTCCGCCCTCTAATACCATTGGAAGTTGCCCCACAAAATAATCAGCCACGTGCAGCGCGTTTGTGGGACTAATGCTTCCAAAAGGATTGGCACTTGGGGCAGCCAAAGGGTAATTTAATTTACTTAGCAAAGCCAAGGTAAGCACATGATTGGGTATCCGAATGGCTACAGTATCTTTACCTGCCGTAATTAGATCGGGTACATTTGGGTGCTTTTTTAGTAGTAAGGTTAAAGGTCCAGGCCAAAATTGTTTAGCCAGTTGTTCTGCCTTTTCTGGAAATTCAGTAGTCAAGTTTTCCAGCTGATCAATAGCGTGAATGTGCACAATCAGTGGATTAAATAGGGGTCTTTTTTTAAGTGCAAAAATGGATCGAATTGCCTTCTCGCTATATATATTTCCGGCCAAACCATAAACCGTTTCGGTTGGTATAGCAATGAGTTCATCCTGATCGAGTAGTGAAATTGCTTTGTCTAAATCTTGAGAAATTAGGGTCATGGATTAGGGATTACAAAAATCACAGTACATGGGATCTTCGGTTGTTTTTTGGTGTGGGAATTCGTTTAGTGCAGTGTATTCACATTTAATACAACCCATAACATGCATTCTAGTGGATTGTGTGGGTTTGTTGCACCAGCTACATGCCAAACCAGGTATAGATTGGGTTACACTAAAACCTGGTGCCTTGCATTGCGGACAGCATACGGCTATAGCATCAAGTAATTTTGAAGTTGCTGAGGCAATAACCTGCATACGAGTAGGATTATACATTGCCCTCATATCGGTTTCAACATATACTTTTTGATGCGTTTTAGCCATATGGTAATACGCCTTGAGTAAATCCTCTTTATTAATGACTCCTTTTACAGTTTCTGAAAAATTCTTTTCAGCTGATTTTAAAATCAATCCATGCGAAGGAAATTTTGCCGTTTTAGCAAACACAAAAAGCTCCTCTTCATTTTGCACATATTGACCATTAAAATTGGTGTTTGTGCTTATTTCTCGTGCTACAATTTCGAACCCATTTTTGGCATCCAGTAACATCACTACTTCGTCATCTGCTTGTGCAAAAAAGATACTGGGATGCGCACCAAACGAACCTTCACTGGCTACAGCCAAATCACATTGGGTGAGCTGCATGGCGTGTTTGCATTTGTTTCTCAATGTAGTTAATACATCGTCTTTTCGCTCCACTTCGCCAGAAAATGTGCCCCATTGATCGGTGTTCAGATTGGGGGCCAATGTACAACGCACTTGCAATGCCTGAGTCAACAAAGGAGCCATTACCAGCTCTTTTTGATGCTGAGTTGCTAAAACGAGCGTCCTGTTTTTAAATGGGTTCATTGCCTGTATTCCTAATCAGAATTCTTTACCATTTCTAAGCTAACCGCACTTTTGATCACAAAATGATACCCATCGGCTTTGGCTTTTGCAATTAAAGCTATAATTGCCTCTTTAGCTTCGTTGAGTTCTTCAATGCGTTTTTTAGAAACATCGAGGTCTTTGTTGAAACGAATGTGGTTGCTAAACGCAAATAGACTGTGAAAATCAATCTTGTGATTGAGCAAAGACATCAATATTTTATGGGACTCATCGGCTGAGAATTCTCCATCAATTAATTTAAATTCCTCGATTTTAGCTTGCATTAGATTGCAGTGTTAGGGTGTTATGAATGACTACCGAATTGGCATGCTTAAGCATGTATTCTCTTGATTTGTTTAATTCGTGCTGCAGTAATTTTATTTTTTGTTCCCGCATTTTGATGTCTTCTTCGTTTTGACTTCCCGCTATTTTATCGGTGTGGTATTTTATTTTCACCTCATACAATTGCGTGACCAAATCAATGGCATCAGCACAAGCAAATTGTCCGTCTATTAAATGTTGTTCCATGTGTATTACTTATTGGCCTTGTCCAAGTGAGTAGGCTGATTTGCCGTTAAACTCATATAGATTTTCTGTCTTAATTACATCTATATTCTGATTAATGGCATGCGAGAGCAGCTGCACAATATCATCTTTCGAAATTGAATTTCCTTCGGTTGGTTTGAAACGACATCTCCAGTGATCAGTGCAGAAAGTTTCACTAAATCCTTCAGGCCATACTTTGATTCCTCGATTGGTAATCATAGAAAGCGCTGCTGTAGATGAATTTAATTTTTGGATTAAGGCCGCCAATTCGTTCGGGTTTGATTTGTTCCAGTGTACAAAAAGATCGACGCCCACCAATTCTTTTTTGGCAGCCGGTTTTTTTACATATTTAGGCAAATTCAACACCACGTTTTTGTCGTAGTACACCTCTTTTAAAATGCTTGGTTTTTCGCCAAGGTTGGCAATTACGGCATCGGCAAATTCTTTAGTTCCAACTTTTTGGGTGCTGATTCCTTCTTTATAAATGTCGTAGGTGTGAATACCATCTTCGATCGTTTTCAACCAGGCATTTTGCACCTTTTCGGCCACCTCTGTTTGACCAATGTGGTTCAACATCAGTACAGCTCCTTCCAATAACCCAGAAGGATTGGCCACGTTTTGTCCTGCACGTCTGGGTGCTGATCCATGAATAGCTTCAAACATGGCACATTCTTCACCAATATTCGAAGATCCAGCTAAACCAACCGAACCTGCAATTTGAGCGGCAATATCTGAAAGTACATCACCATATAAATTAAGGGTTACAATTACATCAAACACTTCGGGTGTGTCCGACATTTTTGCTGCGCCTATATCAATAATCCAGTGTTCATTTTCGATTTCTGGGTACTCTGCTGCAATTTCATCAAACACCTGGTGAAATAAGCCATCAGATTGTTTCATGATGTTGTCTTTTGTAAAGCAGGTTACTTTTTTGCGGCCATATACTTTGGCGTATTCAAAGGCATAACGAATAATTTTCTCGCAACCGGGACGGCTAATTATTTTTAAGCACTGAACCACTTCGTCGGTTTGTTGGTGTTCAATACCGGCATATAAGTCTTCTTCGTTTTCACGCACAATAACCAAATCCATTTTGGGGTGTTTTGTTTCTACAAACGGATGCAAACTCATACAAGGTCGAACATTGGAGTACAAGCCCAAAAATTTACGGGTAGTTACATTTAAACTTTTGTATCCACCTCCTTGTGGTGTAGTAATGGGTGCTTTTAAAAACACTTTATTTCTTCGGATAATATCCCATGATTCTGCAGCGATTCCTGAAGTGTTTCCAGATAAATATACTTTTTCTCCCACTTCAATTTCATCAATTTCTATTTGGGCTCCTGCCGCTTCAATGATGCGAAGTGTAGCATCCATAATTTCCGGACCTATGCCGTCTCCTTTTGCAACTGTAATTCTTGTTTTACTCATTATTAATTTATTAAGAATGGAGTTTTTCCATCGGTTACTATTATTTTGGTGTTTTGTGATTTAGATAATTCATTGAATGCCTCTATGCTGCGGAGTTTAATAATTTCATCAGAGAGTCCTTCTGAAAGTATTTTTTGAGCATCGCGCTCGCCTTTGGCTTCAATAATTTTACGTTCGGCTTCAAATTTTTCTTGTTGCAATACAAACTCCATTCGCATAGCATCTTGTTCAGCACGTAATTTGTTTTCAATTGATTTTGAAAGTCCTTCGGGAAGTTGAATGCTTTTCATAAGCACCGACTCAATATAAATTCCTTTGTCGACTAGGTTGCTCGCCATTTTTTTCTGAATGTCAAGCTCAATTTCAGATCGTTTTCCCGAGTGCATGTCTTTTGCAAAGTATTGCGAGCACACATCTGCCGATGCCGAACGAAATACATTAGCTATAATGCCCTCGTAGTTAAGTCCTAAATTATTAACAATGCTCACCACATCTTTTTGTTCCAATTTATACAAAATTGAAATCTGCGAGGTAATGCTCAATCCTTCCTTACTGGGAAGATTTAAACTCAACTCTAAATTTCGAGTTTGTATAGAGGTTTTTACCACCTTGGTTGTAAAAGGATTAAAAAATACAGGACCTTGGCTGTAAATTCGGTCGGACAACTTTCCAAGTCTTTGTTTTAATCCAGCTTCACCTGGTTTTACAATTACGCAGCTTGAAAAAAATGCTGCAGCGCAAACGGATACAAGTATAGTTTTCATGATTTAATTTTTTATGGCACAAAGTAGCCGCTTTTTTTACTGTAATTTTTATTTATATTTGTAATGATATACATAAAATAAGTTTATGAATTATACCTTACATCAGTTACAGGTTTTCTTGAAAATAACCCAAACCAAAAGCATTACAAAAGCGGCTGAGGAATTGAATTTAACACAGCCCGCCATTTCTATTCAATTGCGAAACTTTCAGAATCAATTTGATATTCCACTCACTGAAATAGTGGGAAGAAAGCTCTATGTCACTGATTTTGGTATGGAGATTGCCTCGGTTGCCCAACGCATCATCAACGAAGTCAACCTAATTAATTTTCGAACATCTGCATTTAAAGGAATGGTGTCAGGTCGGTTGCGAATTTCTGTAGTTTCAACCGGAAAATATGTAATGCCCTATTACCTTTCTGCATTTATGAACGCCAACAAAGCTGTGGATTTAGAAATGGATGTAACCAATAAGCTCAAAGTAATCCAGAGTTTAAAACAAAACGAAGTTGATTTTGCATTGGTTTCGGTTATGCCCACCGATCTGAATTTAGCCCAACTTAAATTATTAGAAAACAAGCTGTTTTTAGTTGCCAGCAAGCAATTGGCTATTCCAGAAACCGCTAGCTTGCAAAATGTGTTTGCCAGTTATCCGCTTATTTTTCGTGAAGAAGGTTCGGCAACCCGCACGGTGATGGAAAATTTTATAAAAAACAGAGGGATTTCGGTAGGAATGAAGTTTCAATTGACCTCAAACGAAGCCGTAAAGCAAGCCTTAATTGCCGGTTTAGGCATTTCTATTATGCCGCTCATTGGGATAAAAAATGAGTTGGATCGTGGCGATTTAAAGATAATTCAGCTAAAAGGATTGCCCATTACCACCGATTGGCAACTCGTTTGGCTCAAAAATAAACCACTTACACCTGTGTCTCTTGCGTTCTTAGAGTATGTAAAAGAGAACCGAAATGTAATTTATGACCACTCATTTGCCTGGTTGGATGCTATTCATCTGCCAGATTTTCATTAAACGATGAAGGCAGCAATTGCGGGATAAATTTAATTAACAAAGGCAACAACAAGCTGCCTCCCGGAATCAAGAAGATGGTTAGAGAAGGTACGGTTTTGCAAATGTCTAGCAGTTGTTTTTTGACTTTCTTTTTTTCGTTTTTGTCCAAATCCCGTTGGGTAGAATAGGCTAAAAGCACCATTAATTCTTTGCTTTCAGCGATTTCTTTTGCCAATCTTTTTTTGTTGCGCTGAATGAGTGTAGTGACCAATTGGGTAGAATGGTCATAAAAATGTTTCACCGGATTGGCATAATTAAAGTACGGAATTTCCTTTTTATATTGGTGGATAAATGAACTTGTGTCGGCTATACAGCGTTCAACAAACACATCTTCCAATTGCAATTCCTTTGCCACTTGAAATAAGAAAAACCGTTCTTCGTTGTCCAGTTGGCTATCACTCCACAAAGCCAAACCGGCCATGTCAAGTAAATAATATTGCGCCAACGGATCAGTAAAATAATCAAAAGCCAATGCATGTAAGCTAGAAGAAGGGTGTTTGGCTAGTTTAGTGTAGCGCACAGAAGCTTCAAATAGTTTGATGAGTAAATCATCGTGTGGCGATTTATTTGATTTGGTTTTCAATGCCAAACTCATGAGATTCACCAGTGTTTCCTCCATTTTCTTTACATACTTTTCGGGAATTTCACCAGCCGTCAAGTAATAGCGAAATGCCAATACATCTACAAACAGTAAGGCATTGGTTACAATGTGTGAAAAGTTTTTGCTAATCACATTTTCGTTGGTTTGTACGCGTTCGTCAATGATTTTTTCCAATTGACTGCTCATCGAACTTTGCGGCAATACACTAGGAAGCCAACTAAATCCCTGCGGATGCATTTCATCGTAATAGGCAACTGCTTTGGCAATAAACTGCTCCAAATCGCCTGCGGGAAAACTCAATTGATACACGCCATACAAGGCATGAAGCAGGGCCAATTTTGAAATCTCGTCGGTTAACCAGTTTTTTAATGGCAATTGTTCAGCGGTAGAAATAGACACAATATGCCCATAAATAAATCCCGTTTGACGCAGCGCAATATAATATTCAGAAGCATTGACGGCCAGTTTTGGAACCGTTTTTTCATCCAAAAAATACTTGTCAATCCAACCGGGTGCTGACGGATTTATCATTTGTTATGCTATTTAATCAAACCCGAACAAGCAATTCTACCCCCTGCATTCCCAGTGGGTTGTGTAGTAAAATCATCTGAGCCTTGGTGAACAATTAAGCCTTTTCCCAAAATATCTTTGGCAGCATCGCCACAGCCAATACACCATTCGTTGGTAGAAAATGTTACCGTTGCATTTCCGGCTTCATCAGCTGTAAAGTTGCCAATGTCGCCTTTGTGGTAATCGCCAACGCCCCATTTGCCGTGTTTTTTAAAGGTAGGATTCCAATGTCCACCAGCCGAACTGCCATCAGCAGCCGAACAATCAGATTTTTCGTGGATGTGAATTGCGTGTACACCTGTTTTGAGACCAGCCATTTTCGCTACCATAGTCACCACGCCTTTTTTCTCGGTAAAGGTGGCTGTACCACTCACACTGCTGTTGCTTTTGGGCTCAAAAACAACCGATAAACTTTTCGATTCACTCGAATTTTTGGTGCCTTTACAGGCTAAAAAAACGCCAAATGCAACCAAAACAAGTAGACTAATCTTTTTCATAGGAATTGAATTTTGTGGTACTAAAGTAGGGATAAAATGAAAGTGAAAATTTAAAAATAAAAATAAAAAAAAGTCCCACAGAGTATGCAGGACTAAAGATTTTCATCTACGGCATATAGCCTTATTGTGATAAGATTAAAGATT
>JBJOOG010000168.1:0-3087 GCA_046051465.1 Bacteroidota bacterium
TGAAATACCCAAATCATTAGAAGAGACGTTAAAATTGGTTCCCCCTTTTTTCATCAAATTTTTAAATCCGCCAGTAAACTTAAAATAGTCTTGGGAAGTAAAGGGCAATTCACCCAAGTTATTGAAATTGGCCAGCAAGTTGATGCTGTATTTGGGACTGTAATAAAATAGCTTGGGGTTGATGATGAATCGGCTATCTGTGTGCGCAACTCCTACTCCCACTTGGGTGTCTCCAAACCAAAAATTGGTTTTGCCTTCTTTGAGTTTGATGTTCATCGCCACATCCTCGGAGTTATTTTCAACCCCTTTCAAGGCACTGATTTCATTGTAATTGCGCAACAATTGTATTTTATCGATGGCATCGGCTGGAATATTTTTGACGCCCAATTTGGTATCTCCATCAAAAAAATCTTTGCCTTCTACCATCAATTTAGAGACTTTTTTTCCCTCTACTTCTACTTCGCCGTTGGCATTTACCTCTACGCCGGGCAACTTTTTCAATACGTCTTCAAGCTTGCGCTCTGTGCCCGATTTAAACGAATCGGCGTTGTAAACAATGGTATCGCCGTTGATTGAAACCGGCATTTCACGCACGATTTCAACGTCATTTAACGCTATTCCTTCAGACTCTAAGTTGATGTTTTGAACGAGATTAACTCCAGTTGTGGTAAGCGCAATCTCTTTGGGCTGCATACCCAAATAGCTCACCTTGAGTACATAGGCCGTATTTGCTTTTACTTGGAGTTTGAATTTACCTTTGTCGTTGGTAATTGCATAGCCATCCATGTCTTTGCTGCTTGACCGAAGAGCCATAATGTTGGCCATTTCTAACGGTAGCTGTTGTGCATCATATATGGTGCCCTCGATACTTACCGTTTGAGCGATTGCGGACACTGAAAACAAAAGAAATACAAGCCAAGCTAATTTTTTCATGGTTTGCATTAATTACCCATTCGAATTTGCATGCTGCCGTTACGACCGCCGCCCATGGCACGAAACTCTTCCATTTTTTTGATCACTGTTTCGTCGTATTTTTTTTGGGTAATTTCTTCGCCTTTTGTAGGGGCTTTAATTTCTATTTTGTCCTTTAAATTGAGTACTACCTTCGAGCACAAGATGGTGGTTTTTCCATCATTCACCTCTAAAATTAATCCGGGCAAACCCCAGTAATTTTCAGGGCCTTGCGAAATAGGAATCTCTGGCGTATACCAGGCCGTAATGGTAATTTCTTTGGGTAAATCAAGCTCGTCCATTAGGTTGGTTTTTCCTGTTTCTTCTTTTTTCTCGTCTTCCTTTTTCTTCATGCGGAAATTCCTAAAATCCGTTTTACTGGCTTCGCGAATGGCGGTAGCTTTAAAACAGTTATAACCCCCTATTTGCTTGGTCTCACTTTCTAATTTCCAAGCCAAATTGGGGAGTGAATCTTGAATCAAGAATTCTTTTCCCATAAATTCTTTGTCAACCGTATAGGTTTTATCTTTGGTGTTTTTGTAAAATGAACCACCCGATCCCATCATGTTCGACATCATCCGAAAACCCTGATTTTGTCCGGCCGCTTCTAGTTTTTCCTCTTCTTTGTACACAGACGTTGTTCGGCTAAAAAACAACTGATACGTTTTTTCAAACATACTCTTCATGCGGTCTTCTATCATTTTTTGCATGTCGGGCGTCATGTCTTTATTGCCTTGTATTCGTGCCTTAAAATCAGCGGTACTTGTTTTGGATTCATAAACAGCCATGCCTTGAAAATCTTGTGCGATTCCCAACGAAAAACTCAATACATAAATAATTATAGCGGTGGTAAACTTGAACATAGTTGTAATTTTTGATTGGCAAAGATGAAAAATCAAACCCAATGTGTAAAAAAGATTTTGTTAAAAGATTTTACGAGGCGAATGACAAACATAAACGCATTAGTTTTTACATTAGCTACATGAAAAAAATATGCCTCTTTTTACTGGCGCTTTTGTCTTGGCAAACCCAGTCCCAAGATGTGCTTGTGCAAATTTCTCCCCTTAGTACGCAAAGTTGTGTGGCCCAAACATTTTATGGCCGTGACTCCTATGGCGCCATTTACAGCGGAGAAAACCAAACCTTTACCAAACAATTGGACAAGCAAATTTGGGAATATAAAAATCCAGCCTTGGGAACAATTAGCAACGTAATTTTAACCAATCCGCTTAAAATTGTATTGTTTTATGAGCAGTTTAATACGGTGATATTGGTAGACAATCAACTCAACGAGCTTGAAAAAATTAGTTTGTCTGAGTTAAGCACGCCCATCATGGCATCAGCAATTGGCTTGGCTGAGGGAAATAGGTTATGGATTTACAATAGCTTAACCAATCAATTGGGGTTATTGAATTTAAAAAACAAGGAATACAAAGTTGTTTCAACGCCATTCACTGAGTCAATGGCCTACTATCAATCGGACTTTAATACTTTTCAATGGATCGATCAAGCGCATAACTGGTACAGTTGTTCGATATATGGGAAAATTGCATTGTTGGGAAGTGCTCCCGATTTTGATCGCATTCAAATCGATCGAACGCAGGGTTTAGTGTATTGCGTGAACCAAGAATTAATTTACTATTCGCGAATAGATGAGCGGAAAACACCCTTGAACGTGGATAAAAAAAGCTGTCTTGACTTTCGTTTTAAAGACCAAATTTTATCTATTTTTACCAACCCAGAAATAAGCAATTACAAAATTATAGCACCATAATATGCACATAGCAGTAGCCGGAAATATAGGGGCAGGAAAGACAACGCTCACGCGTTTGTTAGCCAAACACTTTAAATGGGAACCTCACTTCGAAGATGTAGTAGACAACCCCTACTTGGACGATTTTTACCACCAAATGGAGCGTTGGTCGTTCAATTTGCAAATCTATTTCTTGAACTCGCGTTTTCGTCAGGTGTTGCAAATTCGCGAAAGTGGCAAAAAAATTATTCAGGACCGAACAATCTATGAAGATGCGCACATTTTTGCACCCAATTTGCATGCCATGGGACTCATGACCAACCGTGACTTTCAGAATTATTCGTCCTTGTTTGAGTTGATGGAAAGTTTGGTAGCCCCGCCAG